>JADZAN010000017.1 GCA_020852815.1 Gemmatimonadaceae bacterium
GCGGCCGGATCGTGGTGACCTTGAGCGTCTGGTGCCAGCGTTCGAGCTTGCCGTTCGACTGCGGATAGTAGGGCGACGTCCGCACGTGCGTCATCCCCGCCAGCCGCACGAACTCCTTGAAGTCGCGCGCGAGGAACTGCGGCCCGTTGTCCGAGATGATCCGCGGCCGCGCGTCGGGGTACTGCTCGCGCGCCCGTTGCAGGATCGTCTCGACGTCGGCGGTCGTCATCCGTTCGCGGAGCTCCCAATGCACGAGATAGCGCGTCGCGCCGTCGAGGAGCGCGCAGAGGTAGTAGAACGTCCCCGCGAGGTTGACGTAGCTGATGTCGATGTGCCAGTGCTCGTGCGGGGCGACGGGCTGGACGAACCCCGTGCCCTTCGTCGACGGCGTACGGTTCCAGCGGTCCAGCACCCCGGCCGCGCGCAGCACGCGATACACCGTCGCGGGACTCACCGCCACGATGTTCGCGTCGAGCATCAGGTAGGTCATGCGGCGATAGCCCTCCGGCGCATGCGTGTCGTGATACGCGAGGATCGCTTGCCGCTCTGCCGGCCGCAACCAGTGGTCGCGCGGCACCGGGCCGTTGGGTGTGTTGGCCTGGCCGTAGCGTGCGGTCCAGCGATAGTACTGCGCGGGGGCGACGCCCAGGCGGGCCAGCACCCAGCGCACCGACTGCTCGGTACGCGCACTGAATGCCGTCACGAAATCGACGACCGCATCGCGGAGATCTGGCGGCACCCATCGCTCCCTCAGGGCGCCCCAAGCTTTTTTTTCAAGGCGAGGTACTCCTCCGACACCTCGGCGATCACCGCATCCTTCTTCGCCAGCTTGGCTTCGAGCGCGGCGACGCGCGCCCGTTCGGCCGCTCCAGCCTGCGCTGCGCCCCGCTGCGTGCGCCCGTCCTGGAGGGCGGCGGCCAGTTGCTCGAAGGCCTGACGCTGCCACAGGTAGAACAGCGTGGGCTGGATCGCGTACTCGTCACACAGGTCCGAGACGGCGATCTTGTCGACGAGATGGCGCCGCAGGATCGTCGCTTTCTCCTCGGGCGTGAACTGTCGTCGGGTCTTCTGCTTGCCGTTGCGTCGACTCATGGACTCCTCCGAGCTCACTGCATAGAGTGAGCGGTTGGGAGTCACATTTCAACTGAGGCAGGACAGCTCCCCTCCACCGCACCCACGAACGCCCGCGAAAACCCGCCAGCCGCCACGTAGTACAACGGCGAGCGCCTCTCCAACGCCGCGTGCGCCCACGCGCGCCCAGCGTCCGCCGCACGCGTCAACATCTCCATGTGCTGGTGATGCACCCGGGCGCCGATAGGCGTACGATCCCACTTCACCGCGCCAGTCATCACGCCGCCGCCTACCAACGGCGCGACGACGTCGATCTCCAATGACTGACGCGCACGATCGACCCCCTCCCAGTGCGTCCAGCGCTCCACCAGCGGCAACGCCGGCTTCCGCGTCGTGCCACTGGCGCGATCGTATGCCTGCGCGGCCATGCGCTCGAACGCCAGCCCCATGAAGGTGTCCAGGTGCGGTGCGATGGCGTCCTCCCACACGACTCGGCAGGATAGCGCGCCAGTGCCGACACGTTAGGCACCACGAAGCGGTGGTAGAAGCGGATGGCGGGATCGGCCACGACGTAACGCGTCGCATCGTTGGCCCTGGCATCCACATTCGCACGCGCCTCGAGATAACCCAGCTCGACGAGGGTGGACAGCTTCTCGCGCAGGGCATGGTCGTTGGCCAGCCCCACGCGCTGCGCGATCTCGTTGCGCTCGGTGCATCCGTTGGCCACGGCACCGAGGATGGCGCGGTACTTGTTCGCGTCGCGAAGCCCCTCCTCCTGATCGAGCGCCGTCTCCAGCAATGCACGCACCTCGCCGCGTGGCGAGAGAACGAGTTCGATGACGTTCTCTGACAGCGTGCGCGACGGGTCAACGGCGGCGAGGTAGCGCGGAGTCCCCCCGAAAATCGCGTACGACTGCGCACGATCGCGCAGCGCACGGAAGCTGGCGAGTTGCGCGGCATCCCAGTAGATGAACGGCGCCAGTCGATGTCGCCAGGCGAAACGTCCGTACAGCGGCGCTCCTCCCGCGTCGAGCGCCTCCATGGTGGTGACCTCCGATCCGGCGAGCATCAGGAGCACGGGACTCGTCGAGGGGCCGCTACGCTGCTCCAGCACCGCGTTGAGTTCCGATGCAACCTCGGCGAGACCGCCACTCCCTTCCGCCAGATACTGGAACTCGTCGAGTACCACGACGCGCCCAGCGGACGCTTTGCCCAAACTCGCACGAGCGGGCGACAGGAGGAGCTGGAAGATGGTGCGCCAGGTGGGATAGTCGTCCGGAACGAGCGTTGCGCCAGTCCACGCGGCGAAGTCCTGGACAAGCTGCCGCCTGTTGAGCTCCGGCGTGGTGCGCGAGGCGGTGAAGAGGAAGAGCCGCTCCTGCGGCCACGCGTGGGTGAGGAGAAAGGTCTTCCCCACACGACGACGTCCCGTGAGGAGCGCAGCGATCGGGCGCCCACGGTCCTCGGCCTGCTTCAGTAGCCGGGAGAGCTCCGAGCGCTCCTCCTCCCTGTCCACCAGCAAGTCGGTCTGCGCAACGTAGCGCGAAGCGCCTTCGCGAATCCTGCGCGCGGTACGAGCGGCCATGCCTGCAACTATAGTTGCATGCAACTACGGTTGCAAGCACCTCACCCACACCCTTGCTCCACCCCCGCCACCACCCTCATCACCTCCACCGCCTCACTCGGCGGCACCGGGTTCCCACCAATCCCCCTCACCGCATCCCGCACCCCCTCGTAGAACGCCCGCCAATCTCCCCGCTCCGATTCCACCACCCGCTCCACGCGCCGCTCCCCTTCGTACGACGTGAGCACCCCCGGCTGCCGATCCACCCCCCACTCCGCACCGCCAACCACGCCACCGCCGCGCAGCACCTCCTCCTGCGGATCGGTCCCAAACTTCACATAGCTCCCACGCGTCCCGTGCACGACAAACCGCAGGTCGTTCGCCGCCGCGAGCATCGACGCGTGCAACACGACGCGCAGGCGCTCGTACCGCAGCACGACGTGGAAATAGTCGTCCACCTGCGCCCCGTCGCGCTGGATGACCAGGTCGCCCTCCACACCGAGCGGCTGGCCGAACAGCTGCAACGCCTGGTCCACGAGGTGCGGCCCCAGGTCGTACCACAAACCCGCCCCCGCGCCGGCGCGCTCGCGCCAGCGGTCACGCACCACGGGGCGATAACGATCGATGCGCGACTCGAAGTAGCGCACATCGCCTAACGCGCCGTCGCCGATCAGCTTTCGCACGGTCACGAACTCGCTGTCCCACCGCCGGTTGTGAAACACAGCGAGCACGCGCCCCGCACGCTCGGCGTGCGCCACGACCGACTCGGCCTCCTCGACGGTCACGGTGAACGGCTTGTCGACCACGAGGTGCTTGCCGGCGCTCAAAGCGGCGTGCGCCTGCCGGGCGTGAACGGCGTTGGGCGTGGCGAGGACAACCAGATCGATGTGGGGATCGGTGAGCGCCTCGTCGTAGTCTCCGACCACCCGGGCGTCTGGGTGCGCACCGCGGGCAAGCGCCCCCTGGCTGGAGACAATGGTGTGCAAGCGAAGCCCTTCGACCGCCGCGACGAGCGGCGCGTGAAAGCTGCGGCCGGCGAAGCCAAAGCCGACAAGGGCGACGTTGATCGTTTCGTTCATTGACCGTGTTACTCCAGTTCCACAAACAGATTCGTCCGGCGATTCCACGAGCGCCTATCGCCTGCCGTACGGTTCGGCCCGGTTGAGCGCTATGTATCCTGCACGCCACAGTTTGCCCAACCGGCCCGCGCGCGTTAGCGTCACCAGACTCACGGGGCTGCAGTCAAGGAACGGCGCGAGTGCGGAGGCTGGCATGGGCACTTCGGTGGGCGAGGACGGCTTCGCGCGCTACTCCGCGCGCGTGGACAAGCTCCAGCAAGACCTCGTCGCCGCCAAGCGCGACGGCGACATCGTCAACGAGATCGACACGCTGCTGGCGATCGGTGATGCCGCGCTGGAGCGCGACCCCGCCCTGGCGATGATGCACTACCGCCTGGCCGAGCGCCAATGTCGCGGCGAGGGCCCCCGCCTGCACGCGGCGATCGGCGGGCAGGGGCGCGTGCTGCGGCGCGGAAAGCAGCTCCCCGAAGCAATCGAGCACTTCCAGCGGGCCGTGGCAGCCGCCGAACGCGCCGGTAATCGCGTGGCGCAGGTACTCTGGATGGTGCGACGCGCCGCTGCGCTCCGCGCCGGGGGTGACGCCGAGGCGGGAGGGGCGCTGGCGCGTAAGGCGGAGGCGCTGCTGCGCTCTCCCTCATCAACCAATGGCCGGCGAGCGCGACTCGGCGCGGTGAACCTGTTCGACGCCGAGCAGGTCACGACGCTCGTGGAACTCGAGGGGGAACTCGGGCGCGATTGCGCCGCACGTGGCGACGAGGACGGCGCGGAGGATCACTATCGCAGCGCGTGGAGCCACGCGCAGTCGATGCAGCAATGGGATGCGGTCGACACCTGGGCGCGCAACACAGGGAATGCCTGCGCGCGCCGGCAGCGCTTCGGCGACGCACTTGCCTGCTACGAAGCGGCGCTCGCCGCAGCGCGCCAGCTCGACGGCGACGACCATGTGACCGCGACGTTGCGCGCGCTGGCCAGCGCGTATCATGGAGCCGCGCGCTTCGAGGAGGGTGGGGCGCGGCTGGAGGCGCTGGCTGGCGAGCTGTCGGGGACGGCCCAGCTCACGGCGCTGGACGAGTCGCTGTCGCTCTATGATCAGGGGCTGGCGGCAATCGATGGGATCCGCGTCGCCGACCGCATCGCCGAGTTGGGGAAGGGGAGGCCGTTCGCCGAACAGTTCGCGCGCCGGGTGCGGGAAACGCGCGCGAAGCTCGCTCGCCTTGGCACCATGCCGCCCAACACCGACGGTCCGTGTGCGCTCGATCTCTGGTTGCCGCACGTGATGGCGCGTGCGGTGGATGCGCGCGATGCCGATGGGGCGCTGGTGGCGGCGCACCTGGTGTGCGACGTGCGCCTGGCGCTCGCGCTGCGCGGTGGGCGGGAGTGGGCGCGCATGATTGGTGGTGACGTGTTGCAGCAGGCGGGGCTCGACCTGCGCGTGGTGAGCGACACGCTTGCCCTGCTGGTGGAGATGGACCGCAACGATGCGGCGAGCGACCTGCTACAGCGTTGGAAGGCGCCGGCCTTCTGCACGGCGACGCTGCACCGGTTGTTGGAGGCTCCCCCGGCGCACCCGGAGTTGGGTGCGGTGGCCGATGCGGCGCGCGCGCTGGCCCAGTCGGTCGACGCGATGGCCGGCGTGGCGCAGCCCGACTTCATCCGCGCCGTCAATGGCGTGCGGCGCTCGGCGTTGCAGCTGCGGGAGGCGGGCGAGCGCATCCGCGCGCGCGACCCGCTCCTGCACGCGCGCCTGGGATTTGGCGTGTATCCGCGCGACCTGGTCGACGCCCTCCCCATCGACGGCGGCGTGGCGATCGTCGACTTCCTGGTGGGGCGCGACGCGACCGACGGGGTGATCTACACGCGCGGTGCCGACGGCGTCGTGACCACGCTCCTGCATGCCCCCACCTTCACCGCCCGTGAGGCGCGCGCGCTCACCGAGTTGCAGCAGGCGGGCAACCTCTCCAACGCCCTTGGCGGGGCGCAGACCGAGGCGTTGCTCGACATCGCGAAGATCCTGCACGACCACTTCTTCTGCTTCCTCGCCCGCTCGCTCTCCGAGCGCGGCGTCACGCAGCTCATCCTCGTCCCCGACGTGCTCACGCGCGCCATTCCCTTGCATCTGGCGATGGTGTGCGGGAAGGAGGTCGCGATAACGGGGATCGACACGTCGGATGCCAACTTCCTGTGCGAAGTGATGCCGGTCGAGTACGCCCCCGCGGTGCAGGCGGTGGCCGCGTCGCAGGCGTTCGTGCGCCCGCGCGCCATTGGCGCCGTGGCTGGGTTTGCCGATCCCAATGGCGACCTGGCAGGAGTACGCGCCGAGCTGGAGGCGTTTGGCGCACGGGCAACCGCCGGCGGCCACGCGGCGCGATGGTCGCTGGCGACGGGTGCCGAGATGACGCGCGAGGCGGTGAGCGAGGCCATCCGCACCGCCGACCTCGTTGTGCTGGGGACGCATGGGCACTTCGTGGCCGGCGACCTGCGCGCCTCGCACCTGGTGATGCACGACGCGCCGTGGTCGCTGGACGAGATGTTGCGCCTGCCGGCACTGGAGAAGCGCGCGCTCCTGGTCCTCATTGCCTGCGAAGCGGGCGCGGTGGCGCTCACGCCGGACGACGCGCTGTCGTGGGGCATTCCCGGGGCGCTGGTGAACGCAGGCGCGAGCGCTGTGCTGGCCAATCTCTGGCCGGTGGTCGACGTCACGGCGAACATCCTCCTCGACCGCTTCCTGGTGCACCTGGCGCACCGCGGATTTCGCCCGTCAGCTGCACTGTTCCGCGCTGTGCGCGACCTGCGGCGCATGACGCACGACGAGGCGGTGGCCGCCTGCCGCCTGCACTACGATCGCCTCAAGGCGCACAAGGCGGCGCCCGAGGCGCTGGTGGGGGCGCGCACGCTGATGGACTGGGTCGATGACAGCGACTCGCCGACGCCGTTCGCGCACCCCTTCTTCTGGGGAGCGACGGCCATCTTCGGAAGCGGCTGGCACCTCCCGGCAGGCGCCTGCGTCGGCGCCATGGACCGCGTGGTCGACAACGAGATGCGCCTGCGCTCGGCGGTGGAGGCGATGCGCTCTGGCAGGATGCGCGACGCGCTGGACGACGCGACGGCGCTGGCGCAGCGTTCGGATGGCGTCACGCGCGCCCGCGCCTACGTCCTCATGGCCGACAGCATGCTGCAGGGGGCCGACCTCACCGCGCACGCGCGCGTGTCGCGTCGCGCCGGGCGGCTCCTTGCGGCTGCCGGACGCATGGCGCGCGCCGAGGAGGACGACGAACTGTTGGAGTGGATCAACACCCTGCAACGCTCCCTGGAGAGTGACGATGTGGAACCGTACGAGCGCTGACCCGCTGGCCCGCCTCCTCTTCGACAAGTACGACGTGCACGTGCTGAGCCGACCGCGTGCGGCGCTTCCCGTGCTCACCGTCTTTGCCGTGCGCGATGACAAGGTCTACCTGGGCGGAGCGCTGACGTCGCTGCTGCGCGTTCCCTTCGATCCGCCGGACATCACGAAGGGGGAACCGGTGCTCGACATCTCGACCACCGTCTCGAGCGCCACGTCGGGGAGTGGGGCGCTCAACTTCCTGAAGGGATTCCTGGCCACGATTGGGGGAGCGATCGGCGTCTCGATGGGGGCGGCCTTCGAGCGCACCGGGACGTCGGTACTCAAGTTCCGCTTCGACGGCTGCACGCTCGACTCGGTGACCGATGCCTTTGACCTCGAGAACCGGCTGGCCGACCTCGACTTCGACCGCGCGAAGTCGGCGATGCGCGACGATGCGCGGTACTACATCGCGCGCGGTGTGCATTCGTGCGCGTCGTTGACCTTCGAGGCGCTCGACAAGAAGTCAGCGAGCATCGACCTGCATGCCGACGTCGCCGCGATTGGTGATGCCAAGGGGGCGCTCTCGGTCAACAAGGACAAGACGATCACCGCGTCGAGCGCTGCGCCGCTGGCGTACGGCGTGGTGCTCAACGAGTTGGTGTACGACGGCCGGCGCAAGCGGCTGGGGCTCAAGGAAGCGCGTGACTACGTGCACGTGATGGGGGCGGTGAAGCGGAAGATCGCGGCGGCGGAGGTGGGGGGTGAGAAGGGTGGGGTGTTGGAGGTGACCGAAGGCGTTTTGTCTGACTAGTCTGACCAGACTACATTGAAGTCATGGCAGACGAGTGCTCTCTTTACGACGCGAAAGCGAAGCTCTCGGCACTTGTTCGTCAGGTGCGGGAGGGACGGACGATCGTCATCACCGTTCATGGTGAACCGGCGGCGGAGCTTCGCCCCATCGAGCGAGGTGCGCGGAAGCAGTCACTCGCGGAGCGAGTGGAGGAACTGGAGTCCCGTGGAGAGCTGTCCGCGCCGACGCGCAGGTCCGGGGCGTCGGTCGCGTTGCGGCGGTTGGCTCGCCGCCCTGGGGCGCTGAAGCGCTTCCTCAAGGAACGCGAGTGAAGGTCGCCATCGTCGACAGCTCGTGAATTGTCGCCGTCGCGCTCGATGAGCGGACGGGTCACGCCGTCCGAGCGCGTCTCGTCGAGTTCGACAGGATCTTCGCGTCGCCGCTCCTCGAAGCGGAGTTGAGAGCTGCGTTGCGCCGCGAAGCACTCCCGGACGCGGAGCTCGACCTCTCGGACATTCAGTGGATTCTGCCGTCGCGTGCGTTGACTGACGAAGTGGAGCGCGTGCTGGACGCGGGCTGCGTGCGCGGCGCCGATTGCTGGCACCTCGCCTGCGCGCTCTACCTCGCCCAGGATTCCGGCGAGGTGACGTTCCTCACGCTGGACCTTCCGCAGCGAAAGGTCGCGAAAGCGCTCGGGTTCGCGACGTAGGCGACGCCCGCGGGCGCCGGCACTTCTCCCCCTTCCTCCCCCCTCCCCCGACCCGCCGAGCCAACGATGGGCAGCGCACTCCCGCCGATCCCGAAGGGAACCGGCCAGCATCCGATCGCGATGATCACCATCGCCGCCAACGACTTCGCGGCGTCGACGGCGTTCTATCACGCCGTCTTCGGGTGGCAGTTGATGACGATCACCGCCGACATCGCAGCGACCGCGCTCGCCTCCGGGCCGGCGGTCACGCTGCGCGCAAAGACACCCGATGGCTTCCAGGGGGTTGTCCCCTTCATCGCCGTAGCCGACGTGCCGGCGGCGTTGCAGCAGGTGGTTGCGGCTGGCGGCGCGGTCGAGCGCGCACCGTGGGCGATGCCGATGGCGGGAACGCTCGCCCGCTTCACCGACCCCGCGGGGACTGTGTACGGACTGGCCAGCGCGCCGAGCCCGGCACCGCCGCACATTCCCGCCCCCTTCGGCGACGCGCGCCGTCCGCCTAACGGGACGGTCTGCACGCTGGAGATGCACGCCGGTGACCTGGACGTCGCCGCGCGATTCTTCGGCGCGCAGTTCGGCTGGGGTACGCTCCCCACCATGCCGCAGTACCTGATGTTCGACGCCGGCGCCGGCATCGGCGGTGTCTTCCAGTCGCACACGCCGGCCACCCGTGGGCTCGCCTATCTCTACGCCGCCGACGTGACGGCGACGCTCGCCGCAATCGAGGCGGCGGGAGGGAAGCGCATGGGCGAACCGATGGCCATTCCCGGCATGGCGACCTTCGGCTACTTCACCGATCCCTCCGGGACGGCGATGGGGTTGATTGGGGGGTAGGTCAACCGCCCCCGCCCTGTGCGATGGCAAGCAAGCTTGCTACCTTGCTTGCATGAAGGCCACCATCGACCTCGACGAAGCGTTGTATCGCCGCCTCAAGATCGAGGCGGCGCGGCGTGGGCGGACGGTGCGGGAGTTGGTCGCCGAGGGTGTGCGATACATCCTCGACGCCCCGGACGGGAGCGCTGGTCGAGGGGAGGCCGCGTCGACCACCGCGCCGTGGAATCCCGCGTGGCTGGGTTCCCTGCAGCGCTACGGGAGCGCGATCGAGGACCACTCGATGGACGCAGTCCGCGAGAGCGTGGCGCGCGCGCGGCGACAGCAGCAAGGGCGCGCACGAGGGAAGGAGCGAAAGTCGTGACCATCGGATTGGACACGTCGCTCACGCTCCGGTTGCTCACCGGTGTGCCCGAGGCACAGGCCGATGTCGCGCGCCGGCTGGTCGCGTCGTCACCGTCGCCTGTCGCCATCTCCGACCTCGTGGTCGGGGAGACGTACCTTGCCCTGCGCCATCACTATGGCGTGCCGCATGGCGAGGCGACGCGCGTCCTGCACGCGCTACTCTCCGATCCGCGCATCAGGGGCACCGGCGTGGCGCGTTCCATTCTCGCCGACCCGGAGTCGCGACGCAGTGCCAAGTCGCAGCCCGGACTCATGGATCGGCTGATCCATGGCGACTATGATCGAGAGGGACTCGCGGTCGCGACCTTCGATCGTGCGCTCGGGCGACTCCAGGGCGCACAGCGACTCGGCTGACCCATGTCTTCCCCACACGACTCCCGCCACATCGACCTCTCCTTCCTCGAGGGACCACGCTCCCGCTGGAAGGAACTCGGTTCGGTCTTCTCCATTGCCGGCGAGTTCATTCGCGGCTTCCGTGCGCTGCACTTCGTGGGTCCGTGCGTGACCTTCTTCGGCTCGGCGCGCTTCAAGGAAGACCATCCGTACTACAGCGCCGCACGCGAGCTGGCGCAACGCATCGGACGTGTAGGGTTCACGATCATGACCGGGGGCGGCCCCGGGATCATGGAGGCGGCCAATCGCGGGGCCCGGGATGTCGGTGCGCTCAGCATCGGCTGCGGGATCGTCCTTCCGCATGAACAAGCGCTCAACCCGTATTGCGACATTGCCCTCAACTTCAATCGCTTCTTCATCCGCAAGGTCCTCCTCCTCAAGTACAGCATCTGCTTCGTCGTGATGCCGGGCGGCGCGGGGACGCTCGACGAGCTGTTCGAGACCATCACGCTCATTCAGACGGGGAAGGTGGAGAACTTCCCCATCCTCCTGTACGGCAAGGAGTACTGGGGGCCTACGCTGGCGCAGATCGACCGGATGGTGGCCGAGGGGACGCTCAAGCAGAAGGAGCTGTCGTTCGTCTTCGTGGCCGACAGCGTGGAGGAAGCGACGACGCTCCTGCAGGATCGCCTGGTGGCGATGTGGCAGGAGCGTCAGAAGGGGCGCGAAGTGCCGCGGTGGTGGTTCCTCGAGGGGCGTCGCCCTACTTCGCAACCATCCGCACCAGCGGGTCAGCCCACGAGAATATGAGCGTCCGCGCGCCCGGATACTCGGACACGGCGAGCGTGAGGAGCGGGACGGCGCCGAAGGTGATGACGTTGAGGACGAACGCGGTGTCCCACGTGAGCTTTCCCGGTGTAGTGCGCGACACTCGGCTCAGCATCTCGTTGCGATTCATGCGCACCATCACGAAGAAGACCGAGACGACCGTCCCCAGCAGGAGCGCGATGGCGTACATGTTGATGACGCTGTGCGGGACGTACGGATAGAGCATCCCGACGCTGACGAGGATGAGGAGCGAGGCAAAGAGGAAGAAGCAGAGCCCGCGCAGGTTGCGGAGGTAGGTGTCGACGAAGGCGATGATCTCGCACGCCAGGTACTCCTCCATCGAGGCCAGCGTGCGCGCCGTGGGAGGGGGGAGCGAGGAGGCACCGCCAGGTGCATCGCCGCGGCGGATGGTCCAGAGGTCGCGCGCCACTCGCAGCGACAAGGCCACGCTGGCCGACCCGCGCTGTTCGCGCTGCGAGACCTCCAGCACGCCGGGCGGGCTGACACTCGCGGCGTCACTCGCATCCTGGCGCACCCGCTCCCACAGCTCCACCACGTAGCGATCGGCGCCGTGATCGTCGCGCCGCATCCCCAGGAAGCCGACATCGGTAAGGCGGATGATGTCGATGGGGAGTCGCGCGAAGGCGTCGGCAATCGGCGTCCCCGCCATGATGTCGAGGAAGCGCTCGAGGCCGTGCCAGGTGTGCACCAGGCGATAGATCGCCCACGACGACGAGACGAGGACGGCGACGAGCCCGACCCAGAGACTGGCGTCGAACCAGACGTCGGCGCCGCGCCCGCCGTGGGCCAGCGACTCCAGCGACGGCAACCGACGCCGTACGATGATCCAGATGGCGGTGAGTGCCGCCAGGATGATCCAGGCGACGTGCATGCTGGGGGCGAACCAGGCCAGGCCGCGCCGCGCCTCCACCGCCGATCGATAGGCGCGCCGCCAGATGGCGGGGCTGGTGCGCGTGTCCGCCAGGGTGCGCAACCCGTTCTCGATGGGGAGGAGCGCGTCCATGCCGCGCGCCTGTTGCAGCTGCCACCACGTCCAGATGGCAAAGGTGGCGCCGAGCAGGACGAGCGGGATGAGTGGTGACACGCCGCTCGCCAGATGCAAGGCGCGATACATCGACAGCGTCGCTTCGCTCCCGCCACGGCTGGCGAAGCGCAGCAGGTGCGCCGTGTAGGCGAGCGAGCTCACCACGAACAGCGCGCTCACCACAGAGACGATGAGGTCTCCGGCGCGCGCGATCAGCGGCGCCTCGCGGCGCTCGGTGCGCTGCCGGTACTCCCGCAGGTCGTCGCTGTCCTTCACGGCTGGTACCTCGCCGCTCAGGCGCGTGGATGCGCGCATCCGCTCCAGGAGCGAGCGGGCGCCGCCGCCGGGCGCCGCGGTTGCCGTCGGCCCGGTCGTTGCAACCGGCGGCGACGAGGCTGCAGGTGTCGCCGCCACTGGCACGGACGACGCGTCGTCAGGCGCCGCGACGTCGCCAGGTGCCGCAGCACCGGCGTCCGGTGCGCCGGCCTCGCTCCCCCGCACCTTCTTGATCCTCGGAAAGAGAAGCCCGCCAATTCCATAGAACGCCAGCGACAAACCGAGGACGATCTCCAGCGCCGAGAGCGCGAGGACAATCATCACGGCGAGCGAGGGGAAGCCGCTGTACTCGTCGACCGAGGCCACCACGCGTCGCGCATCGACGGCTACGGAGAAGGGGAGATAGGTCGCGCTGAGCGAGATGATGAAGAGCCCCAGGTAGAGCGCCTCCTTGCTCGTCCGCGGTTGCGCCAACGCGTCGGGGACGATGAAGCCCGTGCTGAGGAGCCACTGGCGATCGAGCAGCGTGAGGATGGCGAAGACGGCGATGAGGATGGACGGGAGGAGCACGGCGACGGAGAGCATCGCGTCGTGCGTGAAGGAATGCTCGTGCAGGCGTGCGGGGATGCGCGCGCTGCGCGCCGTGTCGGAGGGGCCTACGTTGAGGTACGACTGCCACTGCGCCCCGGGCATCTGGTACGTGAGCGGATAGAAGCCCCCGCGCCCCACCACGGAGACCCAGATGGGCGGGATCGTCGTCCCGCGTCGCGTTCCCGCACGGATCGAATACTCCTCCTGGCGCTCGTGCAACCCCAGCCGCGTGACGGCCGCGTTGTACACGCCGATGGCGGCGGCGTTGGAGAAGGCCATCAGGTCGGTCATGCGCGTGTACGACGAGTCGTTCCCCGCCTTGGTGCTGCGCTCGGCCGACGACCAGAACTGGTTCTCCAACGTCAGCGGATACGTGCTGAGGACGAGCGAACCGATGAGCGCATCGGAGTACTCGGGGCGCGCGAGCAGGACGTGCGCCTCGTAGTTCACGATGATCGCGTCGCGAAGGTGGCGCTTCACCTCGCGCGCCAGCATGAGCTTGTCGCGCACATCGGTGGCCTTCACGAGCACCACGCGAATGTCGTGTTCGTCGAGCGACGTCATCAGGTGGTCGAGGACGACGTCGAGCGAGGGGATGCTCAAGGAGGAGGTAAGCGCCGGCGTCTCGCGCGGGCGCATTTTCTCGTCCAGCGACAGCTTGGTGCGCGGTGCGTCGGTGAGCGAGGGCAGGTTGGGCGAGGCTTCCAGCGCGGTCGGCGCCTTCTCGAATTCGCTGCGCAGCGAGGCGATGTTGAGCGGGAAGGGGACCGTGAGGTAGCTCGATTCTCCCGACGGCTTCGCCTCGTCCTCCCTGGTGGGCCGGCTCTCGCCAGCTGCACCGCTCCCCGCCTCGGACGTGCCGCACAGGCGCGCCTGCTGCCGATTGTTGGAGCGTCCTGAGTCCTTGCCCGTTGGCCGAACGGCGCCGTATGCCGTGCCCGACTCGGTGAGGACGGCGACCTGGTCGGGGCGCACGCGCAACACGCGCACGAGCCGCGCCAGCACGTCGTCCATGGCGTTGTCCGGGTTCACCGTGGCGGAGAAGCGAATGCGGGCAATGCGAACCGAGTCGGCCGTCGCGCTCTCGCGCCTCGGCAGGCGCACGCAGGTCGAGTCGGTGAGGACGGAGAGGTTGCTGAACGATGTCGCCGAGCCTGAGATGACGCGCGCCGTCCTCGGCGCGGGGTCGCGCGCCTCGGGGAGGGCGGAGGCCCTCGGCGCCAGCGCCTCGTCGATCAGCATGCGCAGCGAGAACGACGAGCCGCTGAAGGTCGGACCAAGGACGGAGAGCTCGTCGCGCTCACGGGGATCGGTGTCGAGGAGCGCGCTCCCTTCGGCGATCAGCGCGGCGCGATCGGCGAGAGCCGCGCGAAAGGCGTAGTACTGGACCCCCGAGGTGGGGATCTCGGGGACGAGGTAGACCACGTGCAGCGCCGGCGCCTGCATGTCCGCCGATCGGAAGAGGAGCACGCCGGGCTGGAAGTCGTGCACCGCATAACGAGCGGTTCCGCTCCCGATGTTCAGCGTCATGCTGTCGGTGCGCGGCGGGAGCCAGTAGCCCTGCGGGACGAGCGCGGCCGTCCCCATCGCACGCCGGATGGCCTCCAGCACCGCATCGTACGACCAGTCGAGGTGCGAGTCGGTGGGGTCGGGGATGGTGGCGATGGTGACGCGCAGCGGCATGCGCGCCACCGAGTCCGGTGACGGCGATCGCGCGAGCGCGGCATCGCGTCCCAGCGCGCGTATGGAGCTCCACTGTGTCCCGAAAAAGTCGGCGACGAGGCGTCGCCCGCGGTCGAAGTCGGCCACGGCCCCCTCTGGGGTCGGCTTGTCGCTGCTTGCGCCTGACGGGACGGTTTGCACGATGGGGGGGCCGGGGACCGGAGCGGCCACCGGGGGCGACGATCCGCCGCGAAAGAGGAGCGCAAAGAGCGCGACGAGCAGCCCGATCCCTCCCACGCCGGTGGCGGCCGTGGTGCCTGACGAGCGGTTCTCGCCGCTCATGACCGCCCCTGCGACGAATGGTCGGCCGAACGAGCGAGCGGCTCGACGCGGCGGCGGCCGTGCTGCCTGGCGATGCGAAAGACCTGCATGCGACGGGTTCGGGAGAAGGGAGGGGGGAGGGGGACGAGGACGTGACCCTGCAGAACCGCTGTAGGCCGACACAATCCGACAGCGCGTGATGGCTGCGCGCCAGTAGGGGTGCACGACCCTCGCACCGGACTCGCGCACCCCCTCGTGGCGCACTCATCCATGCGCACTGTTAGGCAGTGAGCGGAACGGGATGCCGACACGAAAAAACCGCGCCAGCATGGAAGCGCTGGCGCGGGGAGGGGTGCGGTAACGAGGTGCGCTGTGGTGCGAACCGCTATGGCGTGCCGGGCACCCCGATGGCCGCGACGGTCTCGCCGGCCAGTATCGACGGGATGGGCCGGACATACAGCACGATCCCGGCGGCTGGCGCGACGACCGTTTCCAGCACCTTGCCCCACCAGTCGGTGGTTACCCCGAGCTTGTCGCCCTTGCTCACTCGCTGCGTGCGTGACACCAGCGGGTGGAAGATCCCGCGCTGTTGCCCAACCACGGTGTGCATCGCGGTGAGCCAGGTGGGGTTGATGCGCGGCACCTTGCGGTCGTACATGTCGAGCGCCGCCATCACCTTGAGCGTGCCGTTCACCAGGGTGTCGACATCCTGCGGCATGACCGTCCCGTGATAGCCGGCCTCGGCCGTGAACGAGGCTTTCCCTCGCGTGGTCGCCGTGTTCTCCAGGTAGCGCGACGCACCCGGGTCGCGCGGGCGGTCGCGCGAGACGACGATGTGCGGGACACCAAAGGCGGTTACCATCCGCCGAGAGAGCGAGTCCTGCGCCGCGTTCCCCGTTGGAGTCCAGTAGCTGAAGGGGAAGAGCGACTCGTCGGTGTCGCCACCATGCATGTCTATCACGTGGTCTGCCTGCTCGATCACCTCGCGCGTGATCGCAAACGAGGCGCGATCGGTCTGCGTCCCGTTGGGCTTGCCGGGATACTCGCGGTTCATGTTCTTCCCGTCGACCGGATTGAGGTGCGCCACCCGTTGTTCGAACGACGGGATGTTGACCAACGGGACGATGATGACGCTGCCGCGCACCTTGGCCGGATCGAGCGTCGTGATGAGTCGTTCCAGCGCGATGATCGATGCGTACTCGGTGCCGTGCGAGCCGGCGACGAGAGCGAGCACCGGCCCACGCGCGGCGCCGTGTACCACGGTGACCGGGATGTCGAGCGCCGCGTCGCTCCCCGCGGGGACCTTGAGCAGGCCGTTCACCTTCTGGCCTCGCTGGGCCGTGGCGCTACCGACCGTGAGCGTGGGATGCCGGTCGGCCGGCGCCTGCGCTCCTAACGAGCGCGAGCCGGCGGCGGGATTCAGCGTGGCGACGAGGAGGGCGGTGGAGATCGTCGCTCGGCAAACGATCGCGAGACGGGTCGACATGGCGCGGAGATGGAGGGCGTGGGCGTCGGTGGCGCCAACATGCCGCCAACGACCGGGCTGGACAAGGGAGCGGAGCTTTGCGCCGGCGTCACGTCATGCGCGTCGCGTCAGGCGTCTCGCGCTCTGGCGATGCGTGCGTCATCTTCGCGGACCCTCGAGACTGGCGGCTCACCCATGTTCGGCTCCGAAGTCCTGGACGTCGCAATCGGCCTCGTCGTGGTCTATCTCCTCCTGTCGCTGTTCGCGACGGCGGTGCGTGAGGCGCTCGAGTCGGTCTTCAAGACGCGCGCGGTCTTCCTGGAGACCGGTGTCCGCGAATTGCTCGACGACCGGCGCGGGCGCGGTCTCTCGCGGCAGTTGTACGAGCATCCGTTGATCGCCTCGCTCTATATCGGCCCGTATGACCCGGCTTCGGACCCGCAGGCCCCCGCAGACGCGCCCGTGCGAGAGCGTCTCACCGGGGCGAACCTCCCGACCTACATCCCGGCACCATCCTTCGCGGCAGCGCTGATCGACCTGATGGTTCGGGGGCCGGCGTCCGGCCCCGACTCGGAGCTGCAACGCGCCCCACTCACCTTCGACTCGTTGCGCACGGGAGTGGAGCTGATCGACTCACCGCACGTGCGACGCGCGCTCTTTCTCGCGCTGGATGATGCGAAGGGGGATCTCGACAGGGCCAAGGCCAACATCGAGCAGTGGTTCGATCGTTCCATGGATCGCGTGTCCGGGTGGTACCGGCGTCGCACGCACTACTGGTTGCTCTTCATTGGTGTGGCGTCCACGCTGGCCCTCAACGTCAACACGATCGCCATCGCGCAACATCTCGCGCGATCCAAGGCAGCCCGCGAGCTGGTCGTGGGCAAGGCGTCCGCAATCGTCGCGGATAGCCTGGCGCGCGCCGCCGCGGCGGGAGTGCCAAACGCACCCACTCCCATCGACCCCACGCTGGCGCACCTCGACGCGCGGCTTACCGCGCTGGCCGCGCTCGAGCTCCCCATCGGGTGGGAACACATGGCGCCCGTTGTCGGGCCCCCCTTCTCCTGGTTTGTGCAACAGGTCGTGGGGCTCCTGCTCACGGCGCTGGCCATCACGCTCGGCGCGCCCTTCTGGTTCGACGCGCTCAACAAGGTGATGCAGGTGAAGACCACGGGAGCGTCGGGGACGCGACGCGCGACGAGCGAGGAGACGCACTGAGCCTCCGTCAGCGCATCTGTAGAGTCGGGTAGAGGGGATCACCGGTTCCAAACGTTCCTTGACAGCTATCGCGGTTAGGGTAGCGTTTGTCGCGCCGCGTGTGGTACTGCGCAGACCCCCTGTTCGCACTTTCCCCTCATGCTGGAGGCTGTCGCCATGGTTTCGCTCGCCTCGTTGCTACTCCCCATAGTGCTCGCCGCGGTTGTCGTCTTCCTCGCCAGTTCCGTGATCCACATGGCGACACCCTGGCACAAGAACGACATGCGCAAGGTCGGCGATGAGGATGGGGTGATGGGGGCGCTTCGCCCGTTCAAGCTTGCGCCCGGCGACTATGCCTTACCCATGGCGGGCTCGATGGAGGCGATGAAGTCGCCGGACTTCCTGGCGAAGATGAATGAAGGCCCCGTCGTCCACATGACGGTGCGCCCATCGGGGCCGATGTCGATGGGGACGAGCCTCGGCACCTGGTTCTTCTACGCGCTCGTGGTCTCCCTGTTCGCGGCATACGTGGCGTCGCGCGCCCTCGCCGCGGGAGCGGACTACCTGCAGGTATTCCGCTTTGCCGGCACCACGGCGTTTGCCGGTTACGCCCTCGCCCTGGCGCAGAACTCGATTTGGTGGGGGCGGAACTGGGGGATGACGCTGCGCACGATGGTGGACGGGCTTGTGTACGCGCTCCTCACCGCCGGCGTCTTTGGCTGGCTCTGGCCGCGCTGATCCGCACCGCTGAGTTCGAGTAACGTCGTGCCCTGCGCGGCGCTGACCGGTCGAGCCGTGTCAGCGCCGCGCAGGGCAGCGCGTTTCAACGACGTGCCTAACGACTGGCGCCGTTCACTTTCTTGAACTCGTCCATCCCATCCGCGCTCACGCTGGCCACCTTGCCACTTGCGTCGAGCGTGAAGCGCACCGTGAGCCCCTGCTCGGTGAGCGGGCCGGCGGTTGGCGCGGCGCCGAGGAAGGTGTCGTAGTTGAGGTGCGTGAGGCGGAGCGTGATGGCGTTGGGGTAGCGCAGGACGAGCGCTCCGTCCTCGAGCGACACGGTGAGATCGCCGTACATCTGGCTGCGGTACGTCGCGGCGTACTCGGCCAGCGGGCGCGACGGCGAGGTGCCCTGCACGCGCGCGTTCCACCGCTTCTTCGCGGCGTCGGCGGCCGCCTGCTCGCCCTTGCGCGCCTGCTCCAGCGACATGGTGCTCCAGTCGCGGGTGGCGCCACCCAGGAAGGTGTTGAGGATGCGTGTTCCCAGCGCGGTGTAGAGCGCGTTGTGGCCAGCGACGTTGGTGAGGACCACGATGCCGAGCCCGCGCTCGGGGACCATCGCCACGAAGGAGAGCATCCCATCGATGCCGCCCGTGTGCTGCAGCACCTTGGCGCCATGCAGGTCGGAGAGCCCGATCCCCAGCCCGTAGGTGGAGAAGTGCCGCGTGGGGTTGATCGTGTCGCCGACCACGCGTCCGGCAATCGTGTGTGGCGTCTCGATGTCGGCGAGGGTGAGCGGCTTGAGGAGTTCACGCCCGTTGGCCTTTCCGTTGGCGAGGATGAAGCGCATCCAGCGCGCCATGTCCTGCACGTTGGAGTTGATGGAGCCGGCGGGGGCGACGTTGTCGATGTTGAGGTAGGGAATCGGCGTCGGGCGCTGGGCCGTGGGGTCGAGGTTGTGCGGCTGCGCGACGTTAGGCATCCCGGCGAGCTGCGTGACGCTGGTGTTGCTGGATGTCATCCCCAGCGGTTCGAAGATGCGCTCGCGGATCACGTCGTCCCACGACTTTCCGGCGGCGGCGGCGATGACCTGGCCGGCGGTGAGGAACATGATGTTCTGGTAGCCGAACTCGGTGCGGAACGAGGAGTTGGGGACCAGGTAGCGTACGCGGCGAATGACCTCGTCGCGCGAGTACGGCGTGCCGTACCACAGGTTGTCGCCGCGTCGTCCGAGCCCGCTGCGGTGCGACATCACGTCGCGCAGGGTGATTTCGCGCGTGACCCACGGGTCGTAGAGCTGGAACCAGGGGAGGTGCTTCGTGACCTTGTCGTCGAGCGTGAGCTTGCCGTCGTCGGCGAGCATGCCGGCGGCGACGGCGGTGAAGAACTTGGAGTTGGAGCCGATGGCGAAGACGGTGCGATCGTCGACCAACTCGGGCTTCCCGACCTCGCGCACGCCGAAGCCCTTGGCGTAGATGAGGGAGTCATTGAGGACAATGCCGACCGCGACGCCGGCGCCATTCCAGTCGGCGAGCGCCTTGGGGATGTAGCGATCGAGATCCTGGAGCGCGGCGCGCGTATCGACGGCCGGTGTGGCAGCGGAGGGACCTTTCGGAGCGCGGGCCTGAGCGGAAAGTGTGCGCGGTGCGGCGACGAGTGCGGCGATCGCGAGCAATCCGACCGCAATCCGGCGTGGGTGCCGGGCGAGCAACGGATGGGTTGGAGACATGACGGGGGGCGGCGAGTGGTGGGTGCGCCGAGTAACCGGGGGGCGGCAATTTGTATACAATGTTGGCTGGCGGCGCCAACCGCAATGCATGGGGTGGGCGCCCTCGCGCCGCGGCCAACCGCGGCCTCTGGAAGGGGGCGAGAGTCGCCTAACGGGCGACCACAACGCCCTTGGTCGCCGCGTCCACCACGCTGCGCTGCACGCCCGCGCTCCCCAGCGCGCCGGCCAGCGAACCGGCGGTGCTGAAGCCTGCCACAAGGGCGCCGCCGCCGGGTCCCACCAGGAGGTTGCCGCTGAGCTTCGCCCCCGGCAGGCAGTTCACGATCGGGCCGCCGCACCCGTGCAGCGAGTAGCGCCCGCGGGTGAGGACGTTACGGCGAAATGTGAGTCGAATGCCGCTCGGCGCCGGCGGGGCGACCATGAAGTCGTTCTTGATGTTGTTGCCGAGGATCGTGTTCCGCTCGATCGTGAAATCGGTGGCCCCCTGCATGATGCTCACGAGCTGCTGCGCGCCGCTGTACATCCCGGCGCCGATCTCCTCGGCCCAGTTTTCGGTGATGAGGAAGCGGCGCGCCAGCGAATCGACCCCTTTCCCCGGGCCGCCGTCCCTGCCCGTGATCCCGAAGGCGCCGGCCGCACGGCGAATGTAGTTCCGCTGGATAGTCACGTCAGAGACCGAGCACCAGGTGCAACGTCCGCCCTGGTTGGACGTCTTGAGGACGAAGGCGTAGCCGATCTGCCCATCGGACCAGGATCCCTCGAGCACATTCCCCTCGATCAGGACGCGCCGTGCGTTCTTGGTCTCGAAGATGTTCTTCTTGGTCCACTTCCGGTTCCACTCGGGGGGGGTGACGATGTGGTTGCGCGTGAAGGTGAAATCGGTGGGCTGTGCGCCCGCCTCCCTCGGATCGGCGCCGCCGAGCATCACGTTCTCCCCGGCACCGGCAAGCGTGTTGTTGTCCACGAGGACGGGGCCCTCGCTCTCCCAGCTCAGGATGGCCTGCGAGTCGAACCCCTTGCCATGACACTCGTCGAGCCACGATGACACGATACTCGTGCTGGCGCTGTTGACGACCACGCAACGCTGTACGTTCTGCTCGGTCCCGGCGTGGATGTAGGTGCGGTCGAGGACGAGGTCGCGCGCGCCGCGCGCGAAGTTCACGATGGTCGAGGTGACCTTCGTGACGCTGGGTTCGATGGTGATGTCGAGGAGCGCCAGGTACCACCCGCGCGCGCCAGGTTCGGTCGCCAGGGCCGGTGCGCCGCCTGCTGTGACGAGTTGGGCCAGCGACGCCGCCTGCGACGGCCGCACGCGTGCGCCGGGAGCGGGATGCGCCGACGCCGGCGCTGTCCTGATCACGACCCACCCCTCGTCGCCACGATTGGGGAGGAGGAGTTGCCCGGAGAAGCGTTCGCCCGCGTCGAGACAGAGGACCGCCCCGCCCTTCGCACGCCGCACCGCCGACTGCAGCCCCGAGCCCGACACCTTCTGCGTGCAGGCGGCGATGGCGAGCGTCGCCGGTACGCGCGGGACGGCGCGCGGAAGCTCGGGCGCGCCCTGCGCCGCGGCGAGCGAGGGCGCGAGAGCGCCGGCGAGCGAAGTCGCAGCAGCGAAGACGCATGCCACGGTGAGCGCTCGAGCGTTTCGCGATACCACGTGCGCTCCGGAGCGGATGCGACGGGCGACTAACAACGTTCTCGTTGCGAACATGCGTGAACCGAACGGGGACGGATCAGGAGCTGCCTAGAGTTACCCCCCGGCGAGGGCGGCGGTACCCGCTGGTTCATTCACTTTCCGAGCCAGTCGGTTGCGCAGAGCGCCACGAGCGCGGCGCGCTGCGAGGGCGCGCGCGTCAAAGCCTCCGGCAATCATTGCCGAGCGCGTGGGCCAAGTCGTTGGTGTCACGCGGGTTGCACCACCGGCAGTGTGCGGGCACTTCGATTGCCACCTCGAGGAGACGTTGCGGCCGTGCGGAGGCTGGCCTCCGCCAGTGACGCTGTCGCCCCACATGTCTTCGCCGAGTGACCATGCTACGCCCATCGACACGCACCCTCGTCACGTGCGCAACAATCGCGACCATCGCCACTCTGGCGGCGTGCTCCGGCGCCGATTCCGCGGGCAACGCGCTCGCCCCTCCAGCGAGCGATGAGCGCATCGAGGTCATCAACGACTCGCCCGACTTCGCAGGGCGCGTGCAAATCACCGGCAGCGACACCATTCCGCTGGCGCAGGACAGCGCGTCCGAAGCGTCCAGCGCGCGCGCCTTCGCCTCGGTGTCGCCCAACCCATCGTCGGCGACGACATTCATTCGCTCGGCGGTGGTGTCGCCCCCCACGATGAACGGCAGCGTGCTGCAAGCCTCGCACGTGGTGGTCAAGGACGGCTACGCCTACGTGGGCTACATGACGCTGGGCGAAGCGACGCAGGGGGCGGTTGAAGTCTTCGACATCAACGTGCCGTCCGCGCCGCGGCTGGTATCGCAGGCGCTGCTCAAGACGTCCGACGTGCTCGCCCTCGCCGTCGATGACAGCTACGTGTACCTGGCGACGTCGAGCGACGACCCGGCGCAGAGCGAGCGGGCGATGCTCGTGCGCATCGGGATCAAGTCCGGGCGCCTGACGACGACCACGACGCGCGTGGCACTCCCCAGCTACGCGGCGACGGGCGTAGACCTGTCATCGAAATGGATCTACGTGACGTCGGGCAGCGGCGGCGCAGGCGTTGGCGGACTGACGATCCTCGAACGCAACTCGCTCACGAAGGTGACGACGGATGTTTTCCTCGATGCACGCGCGGTCACCGGTGCGGCGGGGAAGTATGTGGGAGTGTCGCAGGGCGGGCCCGCGCGGTTGCGCCTGTACGACGCCAAGAGCGGCGTCCTCACCAGCAGCGTCCCGATGCAGGGGGGGACGATTCCGGACTCGAAGTCGGCGGTTGCGCTCTTCAACGACTGGGGCTTCGTGGCCACCGGTGACGGTGGCGTGCAGGTGGTCGACCTCCCAGCGGGGCAGGTGCGCGCCGTGGTCCCGCGCCCCAACGTCGCGGGGGTGCCGTCGCTCGATGCGGTGACGAATGCGGTGAGCCTGGCGAACGATCTCGTGCTTGCGGCTGACGGCGGCGCCGGGATCGCGGTGACGTGGAGCGACTACAAGTCCACGAAGAGTGGCGCGACGCCGCGGCTGATCCCGCTGGGGCGGCTCCTCCTCCCCGGCTCGGCCAACTTCGTGGCCTCGGATGACCAGGCGTTGTTCGTGGCGCAGGGACGCGCCGGCCTGCAGGTATTGTCGATCGTCGCGCCGTAGGCGACGACAAGCGGGAGCGGGCGAATTGCGATCGATGGCGACGGGCGGCACGTTTGCTCGTCGCCATTCCCGTGTGGAGCCCACATGTCCGCCAGCCGCTCGCTCATCTCCCTCGCAATCGTCCTCGGCGCCCTCGGCGCACTGGGCCATCGTCCGCTTTCAGCCCAGCAATCGACGAGCGTCCCCGCGGACACGGCGATTGCCCTCCCCATCCAGGCCGAGCGCACGCTGCGCTTCACCACCGACGAAGGGACGTGGATCTCGCTCGATGTCTCGCCTGACGGAACGCGCATCGTTTTCGACCTCCTGGGTGACCTCTATGTCATTCCCATCGACGGCGGGAAGGCGACGCGCCTGACGAGTGGGATGCCGTGGGACGCGATGCCGCGCTGGTCGCCCGACGGGCGATCGATTGCCTTCATCAGTGACCGCGACGGCGGCGACAACCTCTGGCTCGTGAACGCCGACGGGAGCGGTGCGCACAAGATCACGAAGGAAGTGGACAACGCGCTCTCCTCGCCGCAGTGGACGCCGGACGGGGAGTACCTGGTGGTGCGTCGCTTCGGTCCCTATCCGAGCGCCGAGAACTACCTCACGAACGTCCCGCTCTGGATGTACCACGTGAACGGGGGGAGCGGGGTGCAGCTGTTCCCGTCAGCCGCAACACGCAAGTCGACGAACACGGGCGTCGCCTTCGCGCCGGACGGGGCGGTGATGTACGTGTCGACGCACGCTGGCGGCTATACGGGCGAGAATTTCGCGGCGTACCAACTGCTGGCCTTTGACCGGCGGAGCGGCACGGAGACGGCGCTCACGGCGAGCGCGGGCGGGGCGTTTCGTCCCGTGGCGTCGCGCGACGGGAAGTGGCTGGTGTACGCCACGCGCGCCGGGACGAAGACGGCGCTCCGCATCCGCGACCTTGCCACGCAGGAGGACGACTGGCTGGTGGGGGAGACGCAGCGCGACGACGCCGAGGGCTATGCGCCGAACGACGTCTTTCCGGGGTATGCGTTCACGCCGGACTCGCGGAGCGTGGTGTTCTACGGTGGCGGGAAGATCAAGCGCGTGGACCTGGCCACGAAGCAGGTGCGCGTGATCCCATTCACCGCCGAGGTGGAGCTGGGGATGGCGAAGCGCCACTTTGTCCCGATGGCTGTAAGCGACGCGGCGCTGCAGGTCACGCAGCTGCAATCGGTGCGCGAGGCGCCCACCGGGAAGGCGATCGCCTTCTCGGCGTTAGGCAGGATCCATGTCGCGCCGCGCGACGGGGCAACGATCGGGACGCCACGGCGCCTGACGAAGGGGGTGGCACACGAGTTCTTCCCCGCCTTCTCCCCCGATGGGGCGTGGGTGGCGTACGTGACCTGGTCCGACTCCGCCGGCGGGGCGCTGTGGAAGGCGCGCACCGACGGCACCGGGCAGCCGGTGGCGCTCACCCTCGATGGCGGGTGGGTGACCGGGCCGGCGTGGACGCCGGAGGGCGATCGCATCGTGTATACCTGGCTCCCGCGCGCGGTGGGGCTGGGGGCGGACGATGTGGCGGCGATCACCGAGGTGCGCGTCGTGCCTGCAGCTGGCGGGGCGTGGGCGAAGGTGACGTCGCTGGCGAGCGCCGGTGGGACAACGGTGGCGGGCGTCTCACCATCCAGCGCAGGACCGACGCGCGTCTTCTTCACGGAGAACGTCCCCAACGCCACGCCGGGCTTCAACGCGACGGCCACCAGCGCGCTCGTTTCGGTGCGGCTGGACGGGACCGACAAGCGCACGCACGCCAAAGTCACGACCAACCAGGCGCTGGGGATCACGGTGCAGGTTGCGCCTGACGGGAAGCACGCGGTGGTGCTCGACCGCGACGACCTCTACGCCTTCCCGCTGGTGGACGTGGGAGGCGACGGGCTGACGATCAACTTCGCCGCGCCGTCGGTCCCGTTGCGCCGCCTCACCACGGAAGGGGCGAACTATGCCGGCTTCGCCGATGGCGGGAAGACGATCACCTGGTCGTTCGCCAACCACTACTACCGCGCCCCGCTCGACACGGTGATGAAGTACGCCGAGCCGTCGAAGTGGGGGACGTCGCACGCCGTGGTGACGCTCACCGTCCCGCGCAGTGCGCCGCAAGGGAGCGTCCTGCTCAAGGGCGCTCGCGTGGTGACGATGAAGGGGGACGAGGTGCTCGAGCGCGGCGACGTCCTGATCACCGGGAATCGCATCGCGCAAGTGGGGGCGAGCATCGCCGCGCCGCCAGGCGCAACAGTGATCGATGCGGCGGGGAAGACCATCATTCCCGGTATCGTCGACGTGCACGCCCACCCGAGAACGGGGCGCGAGATGGCGCCGGACCAGGAATGGTCCATCGCCTCCAACCTCGCCTATGGCGTCACCACCACGCGCAGCCCCAGCGGGACGCGGTGGAATGTGGCCTGGGGCGAACTGATCGACGCCGGCGAGATGGTTGGCTCGCGCATCTACGCCACCGGCTTCCCGCTCACCAGCAACAACACGCCGATTCGTTCGTACCAGGACGCACTCAGCGTGGTGCGGCGCTACAAGGGACAAGGGGTCAACTCGCTCAAGCAGTACCTGCAGCCGCGCCGCATCCAGCGGCAGTGGATCCTGCAAGCCGCCGAGGCAGAGGGGATCAACGCGACGAACGAGGGGGCCGCCGACCTCAAGGCGGACATCACGATGGCGATCGACGGCTACACGGCGCTCGAACACTCCATCGGGCAGGTGCCGCTGTACAAGGACGTGATCACGGTGCTGGCCGACGCGCGCATCACCTACACGCCAACGCTTGTGGTGGCTTACGGCGCCCCCGGCGGCGACGGCTACTGGCGCGCCCGCACGGACCTCGACAAGGATCCCAAGACGTCGTACTTCACGCCCAGCGATATCCTGACTCGTCAGGCACGTCGCCGGCCGTTGATCATCGAGGAGGACTACAACTTCCCAGCCATCGCGCGCGGGGTGCGCGACGTGGTGCGCGCCGGCGGGCGCGCCGGCCTCGGCTCACACGGGCAGCAGGACGGAATCGGCGCGCACTGGGAGTTGTGGATGCTGCAGAGCGGCGACATGACGCCGATGGAAGCGCTGCGCATCGCAACGATCTACGGGGCGGAGTCGATTGGATACGGCAAGGACCTGGGGTCGATCGAACCCGGAAAGCTGGCCGATCTCGTGGTCCTCAACTCCAATCCGCTGGACAACATCAAGAACTCGCTCGACATCCGCTACGTGGTGAAGAACGGCGAGGTGTACGAGGGGGCGACGCTCAACCGCGTGTGGCCGAGCGCAAGGCCGTTCCCCAAGCCATACTGGGTGCAGGAGCGCGAGCGCTTGGAGGCGCTGCGGAAACAGTGAAGCTCGTCCGGCGAAGGGTGACCGTGAGTGCGCGCTGGGCGCTGGCGGCGGCAATGTCCGTCGCCTGCGCGCGCACGACTTCCAACGGTGTGCAGCTGGCGACAGCGTCGCGCGCGCTCCTCCTCGACCCGGCCAACGCCGAGTGGACGCGCCCGGCGCCTGCCGTGTCTCGGCTGCGCTTCGAGACCACCAAGGGGCACTTCACGCTCGAGCTGCACCGCGCGTGGGGGCCCATCGGCGCCGACCGCCTCTACAACCTGGCGCGCCTGGGATACTACGACGACACGCGCCTGCATCGCGTGCGCGCCGGCTACATCGCGCAGTTTGGGCTGCACGGCGACTCGGCGGTGAACGCGGCGTGGAAGGGGCGCTACCTCGCCGATGACCCGCCGCGATCGCACAACCGGCGCGGTACGTTCGCCTTTGCCTATGAGGGGCCGGGCAAGCCCGCCACCCGCAACACGCAGATCTATATCAACCTGGGCGACAACGCGCGCAACGACGCCGAGCCGTTCACCGTGCTGGGGACGGTGATCGAGGGGATGGCGGTGGTCGACGCGCTGTACGCCGGCTATGGCGAGGAGTCGGGAGGCGGCGTGCGACAGGGGAAGCAGGGGGCGCTCGAGCGCGGCGGGAATGCGTACATGGATCGCACGTATCCCAGGCTCGACCGCATCATCCGCGTGACGCTCGAACGCGTGCGCGACTGACACTCGCCCGCCACATCACGCGTTAGGCCAGGAGATCACTGCCGGCACGGTGCCTTGGGATCGTGACGCGCGAAGTCGACGCGCGGACGATGGTCGAGGTTCCCCACCGCGCGCATCACCGACTCCGCGAGCTTCGCCACGCGCACCATGCCGTCGAAGTCGGCGTACTGCGCCTCGTCGGTCACCTGGTGGTAGTCGGCGTGCTCGCCGCGTGAGACCGCCACCGAGGGGATGTCGTAGCGCGCGTAGCTGTAGTGATCGGCGCGACAGTAGTACTGCAGCGGGTGCCCCGGGGCGTCGAAGGTGCGGTTGAAGGCGAACGGGAGCGGTTGCCTGGCGTTGGCCGCCTCGATGATGTCGCCGTACTCCCTGGACAGGCGGCGCATCCCGATAACCTCGAGATAGGCCGGGCCGCCGCCCTCTACATCGCGAATGCCGCCGCGGGCGACCATGTCCATGTCGAACTCGCTGACGATGGAGTCGCGCGTCACGGTGGGGTGATCGGTGAACCACTGGCTCCCGCGCAGCCCTTCCTCCTCCGCGGCGTGCGAGACGAAAAGGATCGATCGGCGCGGACGACTCGCCCCCGACGACAGCGCCTCCGCCACCTCGAGGAGGGCCACGGTCCCGCTCCCGTCGTCGTCGGCGCCGTTGCGGATGGAGTCGAGGCGCGGCGGACGCAAGCGGCGCAGTGAGTCGAGTGACTGGCGGATCGTCACCCACTCGAGCGCCGTCGGTTCGCGCTCGGGCGAGTCGGCCCCCATGGGGCGCACGACGAGGTTGCGTGCGCGCAGCGAGTCGTGATCCACCGGCGAGAAGTCGAAGCCGACGTGATCGTTATGCGCCGTGAGGGCGACGTAGCTTCCGGCGAGCTTGCGGTCGCGCCCGGGGAGGATGGCGACGACGTTGCGCGCCGCATAGGGGAGCGGGGTAAAGGCAACCGTCCCCGCGCCATGCACCACATCGCCTAACGTGCCCGGGGTGAGCCCCTCGGGCGAACGGCCGAGCAGCTGCTCGACGGCGCGCGCAGAGACGAAGAGACGCCCCGGACCCTCGGCCGTGCGTGTGGTGTCGGTCATCACCCGCCCGGCCATCAGCGCCGCCGCGAACTCGGCGGGGAGCGACTCGAGGACCGGGAGCGCGACGGCTGCCGCCCCGGCGAAGCGCGCCTCGCGGGCGACCCTCAGCGCGACGAGGAAGTTGGTCCGCGGCGGTGCGGATAGGACCACGACGCGGTCGCGTGCGCTGTCGGCGCTGATCCAGGTCGACGAGTCGGTCATCGATCCGCCGAAGACCACGCGCTTCCCCTCGAGCGATCGCGGGATCGTGCTTGACGTCGCGACTATGTAGTCGTGCCCGATGCGCAGCGTCGCGCTCCCCGTCACCAGCGTCCCCTTGGGATCTGCGGCCTGGCGGAAGAACGGGACCACCTGGAACCAGCCGCCGTTCTCTCCGGCAGCTCGGAGCCCGAGGCGCTTGAACTCGGCGGCGATGTAGTTGGCCGCCTGATAGTTCCCCCACGACCCGGTCGCCCGCCCGCCCATCGAGTCGTCGGCGATGAGGAAGAGGCGGTGTCGCATGTCGGCCGCCGTGATGGCGCGTGTCGTCACTCCTGGTGCCGCTGCCCCAGCGGGGCCGGTGCTTCGTCTCGGAAGCGGCTTCGGGGGGATCTGCGCGCCGGCGGCGAGCGGAAGCGCACCGGTCGCGGCGAGAACCAAGACAATCGAGCGACAGATCGGCATGCGTTGAAATGATAGAGACGGGGAACGATCTGCCCCGAACGTATCGCGAGCAATGCGCGCGTGACGACCCGTGGCGTGGCGGGCCGAACTCGCCCTTGAACGGCGGGCCGGGTCCGTTACCCATCGCGGTGGATCGGTCGCCCCGCACCCTCCCTCGCGCCACGTCGTCCCGCCCGTCAGAATACCGGAGTGTGACCGGCGGCTTTTGATTCGACCGGGCTCTCCAACCGCGCGCCCCTCCGCGCCTTGGCATGAACGCACCGCTCAACCACGCCCCCGACGCCCCGCCGTCGGGGGGTGATCGTCCCTCGCCCGAGCGCGAGGCGCACCAGGACCTCATCGAGCGCATCGCCGGGATCGGGAGCTGGGAGATCGATCTCGCCACCGACCGCATCAACTGGTCGCGCGAGCAGTGCCGGATCCATGGCGTGACGGAAGCCACGGCGCCCAGGACACACCAGGACTTCCTCCGCATGGTGCATCCGGAGGACCTGCACGTCGTGAACGAGGGGATGGCGACGCTCGTCCCCTACACGCAGAAAACCGCCGAGTTTCGCGTCGTGCGCCCCGACGGCGTGCCCCGCCTGCTGCAAGCACATGCCCTCCTGGTTGCGGCTGACAACGGCCAATTCACGCGCGTCCTCGGGACATCGCTCGACATCACCGAGCGGCGCGCGACGGAGCTGGCGCTGCGTTCGTCGGAGAAGGCGTATCGCTCCCTCTTCCAGTACGCCTTCGACGCGATGTGGGTACACGACCGGCAAACGGGCGAACTGCTGGAGCTCAACGAAGCGGCGATCGACCTGTTCGGTTACACGGCGGAGGAGCAGCGCGCACGCGGCATGGCGGGGCTTACGGCGGCCGACCGCGGCTTTACCGAGGAGCGTGCCTGGGAGTTCGCTCGCAAGGCCACGGCCGGCGAGCCGCAACAGTTCGAGTGGATGGGCTACCACAAGAACGGGACGCCCGTGTGGGAGGAGATGCGGCTGACGGCGATCACGATCGGCGGGCGCGATTGCCTGGTGGCGACGGCGCGAGACATCGGTGCGCGCAAGGCAGCCGAGTTGGCGCAGCAGCAGGCGAACGAGGAACTGGAGCGCCGCGTGGCGGAGCGCACGGCGGCGCTGGCGCAGGAGATCGCCGAGCGCACCGCGGCACAGGAAGCGCTGCGCGAACAGGAGGAACACTTCCGTCGCTTGATCGAGAACTCGAACGACCAGGTCTTCATCTTCGACACGACAGGAGCGGTGACCTTCGTGGGGCCGTCGGTGGAGCGACTCCTCGGCGTCACGCCGGCCGAGATGATCGGGCAGCGCCCGAGCGACGTGATCCATCCCGACGACGTGCCGGAGGTGATGACGACGATCGGGAAGGTGATCGACCAACCGGGACAGTCGTTCACCAACCAGTATCGCATCCGGCACAAGGACGGTCGGTGGCTCTGGTTCGAGGGAGTGGCGCGCACGCTGTCGCCGCACGGCGTGGAGCAGGGGCTCATCGCCAATGCGCGCGATATCTCGGAGCGCATCACCGCAGAGCGCGCGCTGCGCGAAGGTGACGAACGCTTCCGCATGATCATCGAGAACGCCGCCGACTTCGTGATGATGTGCGACTCTACTGGGGCGCTGACGTACGTGGGGCCGTCGTCGTTCCGCATGCTGGGCTATCGTCCGGAGGAACTCGCCGGGATGCGTCCCACCGACCTGTTGCACCCGGACGACGTGCCGCAGACGCTGGCCGACCTTGCATGGTTAGGCGATCATCCGGGCGAACCGACCACGTCCACCTTTCGCATCCGGCACAAGGACGGGAGCTATCGCGTGTTCGAGAACGTTGGGCGCACGATCTCCAACACGACGATGGACGAGGGGGTGATCGCCTTCGGGCGCGACATCACCGACCGGCGCATGGCCGAGGAGGCGCTGGCACGCGCCAAGGAAGAGGCCGAGCGTGCCAATCGCGCCAAGAGCGAGTTCCTGTCGCGCATGTCGCACGAGTTGCGCACGCCGATGAACTCGATACTCGGCTTCGCGCAGCTGGCGGCCCGCGGTGAGCTGGCGCCGGCGCAGCAGAAGGGGATCCAGCACATCCTCAAGGCGGGGCGCCACCTGTTGCACCTCATCAACGACGTGCTGGAGATCTCGCGCATCGAGGCGGGGCGCGAGCGCTTCTCGCTGGAGCCGGTGGCGCTGGGTCCCCTCCTGCACGAAACGGTTGGTCTGGTGCGCCCGCTGGCGCAGCAACACATGGTGCAACTGCGCGAGGGGGCGTTCCCCGAGGGGGCGTTTGCCCACGCCGACCGGCAGCGGCTCGTGCAGGTGATCCTGAACCTCCTGAGCAACGCGATCAAGTACAATCGCCCCAACGGCTACGTGCACCTGGACTGCGCACCGCTGGAGCGCGCGCGGTGGGCAATCCGCGTACGCGACAACGGGCACGGCATCCGGCCCGATCGACTGGACCAGCTCTTCACCCCGTTCGCGCGGCTCGGCGCCGAGCAGACCGAGGTGGAGGGGACGGGGCTGGGGCTGGCGCTGTCGCGGAGGCTGTGCGAGGCAATGGACGGAGCGCTCATTCTCGAGTCGACGTCGGCCGAGGGGAGCACCTTCCGCGTGGAGCTGGACGGCGCGCACGACTCGGTGCAGTGGCTGGATGAGACGGGCACCTACGCCATCCCTTCCGCGGCGCACCGTGAGGCGACGCTCCTCTACATCGAGGACAACCTCGCCAACCTGACGCTGGTCGAGGCGATCCTGCAGGCGCGCCCGGGGTGGAAGGTCCTCCCCGCGTTGCAGGGGCAGTTGGGCGTGGAGCTGGCGCGCGAGCACCTTCCCGACGTCATCCTGCTCGATTTGCATCTGCCGGACATCCCTGGCGGCGATGTGCTGCGCCGGCTGCGCAGCGACCCGCGCACCGAGCGCATCCCGGTGGTGGTGGTGAGCGCCGACGCCACCAGGGCCTCGCTCGACACGTTGCGAGTGACGGGGGCGAACGCCTACCTCACCAAGCCGCTCGATGTCGACGAGTTCCTCGAGGTGGTGGAGGGGTTCCTCCCCGGAGGGCCCGGGTGAGTCACGCCGACGGCGGCCTGCGTGGCAGCACGATCCTCCTCGTCGACGATGAGGTGGCCAACCTCGACCTGCTCGAGGGGTTGCTGGAGTCGGCCGGCTTCACGTCGTTGGTGCGCACCGGCGATGCGCGACAGGTCCTTCCACTCGTCAGGCAGCACGCGCCCGACCTCATCCTGCTGGACCTGCACATGCCCAACCGGCACGGGCTCGACGTGTTGCGCGACCTGCGCTCGGCGACCCCCGCGGGGGACTACCGCCCGGTCCTCGTGCTCACGGCCGACGTGACGTCGGAGGTTCGCGATCGCGCGCTGTCGCTGGGGGCGCGCGACTTCGTAACCAAGCCGTTCGATGCAACCGAAGTGTTGTTGCGGGTGGAGAACCTGCTCGAGACTCGGCAGCTGCACGTGGCGGAGCGCGCCGCCCGCGAGCGCGCCGAGTCGGCGACGCGAGAGCGCGAGCGACTGCTGGCGGTGGTCGCGCACGACCTGCGGAACCCACTGGCGGTGGTCTCGATGTATGCCGAGACGTTGCTGCTGCAGGGGCTCGCGCCGGGAGCGGCGGCCAGTGTGGCGCGCGCGGCGCCGGCCGTTTCGTGCGCCCCGGGCGGTGATGCAGCTGACGGGTCTGGCGAGGGCGGTGACGACGCGGAGTGGGGGCGCGCGGCGCTGTCGACGATCCATGCCAACGCGGTGGCGATGCAGCGCTTGGTCGAGGATTTGCTCGACGCCTCGTCGATCCGCGGCGACGGTCTGCGAATCAACCGCACGCGGCATCGCGTGGGTGACGCGTTCGAGCGTGCGCGCGCAATGCTGGCGCCGCTCGCCGTGTCGGCGGGGGTCACGCTCACCGTTGCCGGCGACGCGGGGGCGGACGGGGTGACCGCGTCGCTCGACCGCGAGCGGATGGTGCAGCTCCTCTCGAACCTGGTGGGAAACGCGGTGAAGTTCACGCCGCGCGGCGGGCGCGTCGCGGTGCGGTACCTCGTGCGCGACGCGACGCTCGAGGGCGAGGTGGGCGACACCGGGCCCGGCATTGCGCCTGACGACCTTCCGCGCCTCTTCGACGCCTTCTGGACCGGCGTGCGCCGCGATGGTGAGCACAACCGCCACGGCGCGGGGCTCGGGCTCTGGATCGCGCGCGGCATCGTCGAGGCGCACCAAGGTACGCTCACCGCCGAGTCGGTGCCGGGAGAGGGGGCGACGTTCCGCTTTCGCATCCCGCTCGAGGGCGGCGACTGACGCGCGCGCTCGTCACGCGCCCGTCGTGCGCCCGTCACGTGCCTGTCGCGCGCCCGTTGCGCGCCCGTTATGCGCTCATCGCGCGTAGCGCACCGCGACCGAGTCGGGGAAGGCGCGCACCACATCGCCGGTGATGCGGCGACCCGAAACGCGCACTTCACGCAGCCGCGGTAGTCGCGCCAGCTGTGCGACGCCGGCATTCGTGAGGCGCGCACAACTGTCGAACGTGACCGACTCCAGCGAGTCGATGGTGGCAAGGAGCGCCGGCGTGCGGTCGGTGACCTGCGTGTAGCTGGCGAAGTAGCGCGTGAGGCGCGGGAGCGCCACCAGGTGCTCGGTGGCGGCGTCGGTCGTGTCGCGGCAGTACATGAGCGTCAGCACCTCGAGATCCGTGCACCGCGCGATGTGCCGATACCCCGCGTCGGGGATGTCCATCGGCATCAGCTCGCGCAGGGCAGGGAAGTGTGGAAGCGCGGCGACCCCAGCGTCGCCGACGTTCTTGCAACTGACGGAAAGCGCGCGCAGCGCCGGGAGGCGCGACAGCGCCTCGAAACCGCGGCGCTGGAGGTTGTGGCAGCGGCGCCCCCAGATGGACTCCAGCGTGCGCGACCGGCTCAACGCCATCCAGCCGTCGTCACCGGCCGGCGTGTCCTGGCAGCTCAACGTGCGCAGCTCCGGCAACTCGGCGATCACGCTCATCGCGTCGCCATCGATGTCGACCATCAACCAGCCGAGTCTTGGGAGGTCGAGGAGCGGTCGCAACGACGCCCCGTCACGCGGCACGTCGCCAGCCGCAACGCCGAGTGCGTAGAGACCGTCGAGCCCGCGCAGCGCGGCGATCCCCCGCGCCGTCACGGTGCGCGGCAGCGAGAGGTGGTTGGGTGGCACGCTTGGGCGCAGAAACCCGGAGGTCACGTCGCCGCCCTGCCAGGTCGTGAAGCAAGGAAGCTCGTGCAGCACGCGAATCCCATCGTCGGTCACGTCGTGTCCCACGTGCAGCTGCGACAACCGTGGCTTCCCGGCGAGTGCGCGGAGCGCGCCGTCGCCGGTGTGCGTCCCGCTCAGGTTCACGTCAACCAGCAACTGGCAGCCGCGCAGGCCGCCCAGGCCGGCGTCGGTCACGCGCGTCCACGCCAGCGACAGCGTCTCGAGCGATGGCAGCGAGGCCAGCAGCTGCAATCCGTCATCGGTGACCGACGTCCCGCTCAGGTCGAGCTGCCGCAGGCCCGGCAGCGCGGCGAGTGCGCGCACGCCGTCGTCGGAAACACCCGCCGAGCCTCCCAGCTGCAAGTTCGTGAGATGCCGGAAGCGCGCGAGGTCGGAGAGCATGGCATCGGTGGCCATCCCGTTCCCCACGAACGTCGTCGCCGTGGGCGACGCGAGCCGCTCCAGCACGGTGGCCCAGTCGTGCGCCGAATGCTCGGTGGCATGCACGCCCGACGCGTCTGCCGAGAGGACACCGACTGGCTTTCGCAGCACCGTGGCGTCGGCGCGAAGGGTGGTACAAAAGGTGACGAGCGCCGTCCAGTCGTCGAAGTCGTGCTCGCGCGCGACGAGCCATCGCGCATCGTCGAGGTCGATCTCCACGTCGGGCGACTCGCGATGCCCCAGGTCACTCTGCACGTAGCGACGCATGGCCTCCCACGTGCGCCGGTGCCAGGTGAAGGCGTACAGGCGCTCCATCGCCTCGCTCGTCCCGCTGCGATACGCGTCGAGCAGAGCCTGCGCCATCGCTTCATATCGTGCGAGCGAAGGGCGAACCGCTCCCACCTCCGTCGTCTCCATGGCGCCTCGCCGTCCACTGGTCTCGTCTTCGACACCGCTCACCGTGTCGCACCAACAATAGCTCGAGCTTCGCGACCTCGCTCGGCGCCATGCGCGCACAAAAAGATGGCGTGGCTGGCTGACGCGCTCGCACGCATGCGACATCTTGTCGGCGACAGGGTCGCCGTGTGCGCTGAGCTCCGTGCGCGACGGCACGTTCTACTCGCGAGCCTCACCGCCTCCACACGCATGACGAACGAGAGACAGCCATCGCTCGAGCAGCGCGACCTCTCGTGGTCGCTCGACGATACCACGGTCGACGCGACGGTCCAGTTCGCGCGCGAGGGCGTGGACGCCACAGGTGCAGGCGTCGTCTTCATTGGCGGGAGCGGCCCCACCGACCGTGACTGGAACACGCCGCTCCTGCCGGGGACGAACGGGAGCGCGCGGTTGCTCGCCGAGGTCCTGGCGCAGGAAGGCATCACGTCCATCCGCTACGACAAGCGCGCCGCTGGGGTGCGTGCGCGCGAGAACATGCCGCGCCTGGTGGGGAAGGTGAGCATGCAGAGCCACCTGGACGAGTTGGCCGGTGCCGTGCGCGCGCTCGCCGCGCAGCCCGGCGTGCGCCGCGACCGGTTGTTTGCGGTGGCCAACAGCGAGGGGACGTTGCACGCGCTGCACTATCAGCTGCAACGTCCGGAACTCTCACTGGCGGGACTCGTCCTCATCGCGCCACCGGGGAGGAGCGTGGGGGCGGTGGCGCGCGCGCAGATCGCGGCGCAGCTTGCCCCCGTCCCTGGCGGCGAGGCGATCCTCGCGATGTACGATGCAGCGATCGCGCGCTTCCTCGCGTCGGAGCCGGTCGCGCCCGACCCCGCACTCCCGCCGGGGATCGCCGGGCTCGTGCAGGGGTTGGCCAGCCCGGCCAACCTCCCCTTCTCGCGCGAGTTGTGGCTGGCGGACTCGGCGCCGCTGCTACGCGACGTGAACGTCCCCGTCCTCGTCGTCATCGGTGAGAAGGACGTCCAGGTGGATGTGCGGGCCGATGGGGGACCATTGCAACTGGCGGCTGCCGGGCGGGAACAGGTGACGTTTGCCTTCCCGCCCGACGCCAACCACGTGCTCAAGCACGAAACGCGGCCGCGCGCCGAACTGACGGCGGAATCGGCCTTCAGCTACAACGCCGCCGATGCCGTCCTCGACCCCGAGGGGGTGGCGACGATCGTCGCGTGGTTGCGACGGCACGTGGCGTAGCGTCGCGGGTCGTCGCGCGTCGTCGCAGCACGAACACCTTCGGTTGGCGCCGCGCTCACACCACGATGCGCGGCATCCCCATCCCGAGGTGCATCAGGACGTCGTACACCGAGACGCCGGCCGCCGTGGCCACCTGGTTGGGATGCACATCGGGGTGGTCTGGGCCAATGAGCGTCGCCACGTCCCCCACCGCCACCGTGGTCTCGCTCCCCAGGTTCACCACGCAGTGCGAGGCGCTCACCGCACCGATCACGGGATACGTCCTGTCGCCAATGAGGATGCGTGACCCCTTCACGGCGCCGCGTGGATAGCCGTCGGCGTGACCCACGGGGATGGTGGCGGTCCACGTGGGCGATTCGGCGGTGAAGCGGCGCCCATAGCTCACCGAGTCACCCGGGCGCAGGCGCTCCACGCGCACCACGCGCGCGCGCACGGCCAGCGCCACCTGCAATGCGGCGATGCTCCGTTCGCGCCCGTCGTCCGTGGGGTAGCCGCCAAACAGTGAAATGCCGGGGCGCACGGCGTCGAGGAGCGTGTCGGCGTGGTTGAACACCGCGTGCGACGAGGCCGCGTGCAACGGGCCGCCGATCGTGACCCCCGCACTTCGCGCCTCGGCCGCGAGCGACGTGAGCCGCCCCACCTGTTCCGTATCGAAGGCACGGTCCTCGGTGAGCTCGGTGAACATCCCGCGCAGCGTCACGCGCGGCGCCCCCGCCATCTCGCGCATGATGGGAAGGGCGCGGTGATACGGCACCCCCATCCGGCTCATTCCTGTGTCGATGTAGAGCTGTGCCGTCGCCGCGCGACGGGCGCGCGCCGCCGCGCGGGCAACGCGCGCCGCGGCATCGGGGACGCAGAGACTGAGCGTCACTCCGCCGCGCACCAACGCCTCACCTTCGGTGTCGTCGAACAGCGCGAGGAGGAGAATGGGTTTGCGAATGCCCGCCTCCCGCAGCGCGAGCGCCTCGCTCACTTTCACCACGCCAAAGCCCTGCACGCGAGCGTCGAGTTCCAGGATGCGCGCCACCTCGCGCAGCCCCAGCCCGTAGCCGTTGTTCTTGATGACGGCGATGATCGGGCGCTCGCCCGCCAGACGCGACAACACGTCCACGTTGTGGCGCATGGCCGATGGCGTGACTTCGACCCACGGCTCGAAGCGCGCCGGCGCGACGATCGGTGCATGGTCGCGCGCCCCATGCATGTCGCCGTCGTCGCCCTCGCCGGCCTGGAGTGGCGACGCCAGCAGTGGCGAGGAAAGGAGAGGCGACGCGAGGAGCGGCGAGGCGCTGGCGGCGGCGAGAAAGCGGCGACGTGAAAGCGACATGAACGAGAACCGTCGGTAGGTTTGAAACAGGGATCCTACCGCCAACCTCCCGCCGTCGCCATCCGGAGCGCGCATGTCGATTCGCATCGTCCAACTGGGTACGCCCCGCCATCCGGGCGAGGGGCTCCGCATCGGAACCGTTAGGCGCCCTCCGCGCGGCGTCCCCAAGGAGCGCTTCGCCGCCGAGAACTGGTACGACGTCTGGTTCCCCAACCTCGCACCGAGTCCCGAGACGATAAAGCTCGGGCTGTCGGCGAAGACGCCGGCCGAGTGGGGGCGCTTTACGCGACAGTACCGCGCCGAGATGAAAGAACCGTCGGCACGCCACGACCTGGAGCTCCTCGCCGCATTGTCGCACGTGACGAACCTCTCGGTGGGATGCTACTGCGACGACGAGGGGCACTGCCACCGCTCGGTACTGCGGGAGCTGCTGCGGGATTGCGGTGCGGCGCTCGCGTCCGCGCCGCGAGCGTCGCCCACCGTGTGATGCATATCACAAGGAATCGCGCTAAGAAGGGTGTGGCGTGCGCGCAACCAGCTTGCGGCTTTGTCGGGTCGATCGCAGGATAGCTCCCCGCGTTTCCCGCATTGTGTTGTTTGACCGCTAAGCAGGCACAACAGGGGCCACGTATGACCGTGACTGCCCTCGAGCACCGTCCGACTCGTGCGAACGCACGGGCTGAGCGAAACGACGACATCGCGCCGCGCCTGCGCAGTATGGAGCTGCTCTGGCTCGTCCCCTGGACCGCCCTCGCGTTCGGGCTGGCTGAGGGGGCGTGGATGACGTACAGCCGCCTGATACTCGGCGACAAGACGCTGACGGGCATTCACAATGCCTGGCTCGCTTCGCTCACCGACCTGGTCTGGTTCACGCTCCTGGCGCTGCTCCTCCTGGCCGTGAGTGGGCTACGACGACTCATGGGGCGAGCGGCACTCCCCGCGGGAGTCGTGCTCGGCAGCTTTGTCGGCTTTGGCACATTCACGCTGCTACTTCTCGTGAAAGGCCTTCATCCGCTGGCGGCGGCGATGCTTGCGACCGGCATCGCCATGGAAGGGGGACGACAGCTCTCACGCCGGCTTCCGGCGGTGCTGCGGCTGGTGCGGCTGACGACGCTTCCGTTGGTGGCGCTGTTCGGTCTCGTCATCGCCGGCGCCTTTGCCCGCGAACGGTTCAAGGAGGCGCGCGCCATTGCAGCCGCCGGAGGGGCCATGGCGCCGGACGGTGCGCCAAACGTCCTCCTGCTGGTGCTCGACACGGTCCGTGACATCGACCTGAGCGTCAGCGGCTACGCGCGCAGCACCACCCCCAACCTCGAGCGGCTGGCGGCCACTGGGGTGCAGTTCACGAAGGCATGGTCGCCGTCGTCGTGGACGCTGTCGTCGCACGCCAGCATGTTCACCGGTCGCTATCCGCATGAACTGACCGCGGGGCTTGCGGTGCGACTGGACGGGCGCGATGAGACGATCGCCGAGCGCCTGTCACGGAAGGGATGGCGCACCGCGGGCTTTGTCGGGAATCTGCACTACGGCAGCACGTACTTTGGCCTCAACCGCGGCTTCCAGCACTACGAGGACTACGTCATCACCCCGGGTGAGGCGGTCCTCAACTCGTCGTTCGGCCGCTTCCTCGTCACCGAGGAGTCGTTGCGCGAGCTGGTGGGCTACCATGATATCGTGGGACGGCGGCGCGCTCCGAGCCTCAACGCTCGGCTCCTGCGATGGATTGCCACCGGGGCGCGGGAGAGCCGACGCCCGTTCTTTGCCTTCGTGAACTACTACGACGCGCACGAGCCGTATGAACCGCCCGCCGACTACGAGCGCCGCTTCGCGAGCAACGTTCCGCTCCATCGATTCGTGACCGACCAGAGCGTGCGCGGTGCGCGACAACTGGACAAGCAGTCGATGACGCCCGCCGAGATTGCCAGGCTTCGCGACAACTACGACGCATCGATCGCGTACCTGGACGCGTCCATCGGGCAGTTGCTCGATTCGCTGCGCGCGCTGGGGGTGCTGAAGAACACGCTCGTCATCATCACCTCCGACCACGGGGAGCAGTTCGGCGAGCGCGGGCTCTTCGTGCACGGCAACAGCGTGTACCGTCCGGTGATGAAGGTACCGCTGATCGTTTCCATGCCGGGACGCATCCCGCCGGGGCGCCGCGTGGACGCGCGCGTCAACACGCGATCGCTCGCGGCGACTATCGACGAATACACGGGGTCGTCCGGGCGCCGCCCCATGCCGGGGCAATCGTTGGCGCCCTACCTCGACACGATCCCGGATACGGTTGCCGACGTTGCCATGCTCCATGAAGCGATCACGACGAAACACGAAAAGCTCTGGACCCTCCTCGTCGGCGACCTGCAGTACATCCGCCACGAGGGGGGGCGCGAAGAGCTGATCGCCCTGCCAAACGATTCGACGCTCGCACCCGGCACGCGCAGTTATCGAGGGCAAACGTCGACGATGCCGCTGACCCGCCTGCTCGCGTTGCAGCTGGATTCGATCCTTCGCACAACCGGCCCCGAGCGCTGGGCGCGATAGCGGGGCCTGCCGTTAGCGGTTAGGGTGGGTGAGGACTGCGCGCCACACGCTTGCCGCGCACGCGGGAATGCCGCATTGTGTGCCGCTTCCCGCACCGCACCGCACCGCACCGCACCGCACCGCACCGCGCGTCGCGCGTCGTCCCGCGCGCGCGATGCGCACCTGAGGATCCGGTCCCGGCCATCCCTGGCCGGGATTTGCACTCCCCCCTCGCACGCCGGAGCCCTTGCATGCCCCTCATCGCCCATCCTTCCGATCCGTCCCTCACCCCGCGACGCACCTTCCTCCAACGATTGGCTGCCGCGTCGGCAATGCTCGCTGGCGCGACCCCGGCGATCGCCGACGCGCAGCAAGCCAAGGCCCCGGCCGACCCCTGGCTTGCCAAGGTCACGGCCAAGCACCGGCAGGTCTTCGATGCCCCCGAGCACAACAGCGGCTTCCCGGCCGTCTTCGCGGCGACGTACCTCCGCACGATGACGGAGTCGTACCAGCTCGCGCCCGGCGGCGCCCACGCCATCGTCGTGCTGCGGCACTGGGCGATGCCGATGGCGCTCACCGACGCGGTCTGGAACAAGTACGCCATCGGGTCGATGTTCGACGTGACCGATCCCGCCACGAAGGCACCCGCCAGGCGCAACATCTTCTGGAAGCCCAACGAAGGCGACGTTCCCTTCCCGCAGTTCTCCATCGAGAAGGTCATGGCGATGCCGGCGACCTTCGTGGCATGCGGGCTGGCACTCACGGTGCTGAGCGCGCGCGCCGCCGCGAAGGCGGGCGTCGACGCGGCGACCGCCAAGCGCGAGTGGGAGGCGGGGATCATCCCCGGGATCACGGTCGTCCCGTCGGGCGTGCTGGCGGTCGCCCGCGCGCAGGAACACGGCTGCTCGTACTGCTACGCCGGGTAGGTCACGACGATGGGGGGCGTGTGAGCCCCCCATCGCACCGTGCGGTCAGTGCTTGTGGCCGCCCTGCTGCGTGTGGTACCGGCAGCTCACATTTGGGTTGAACTGCGCAAAGATCCCCTTGGGGTTGTCGCGCCACAGCCAGACGTGGCGGTCGTAGTGCGGCTCGAACATGTGCGCCTCGTCGATTGCAGTGGCCGGGTCGTCTTCCATGCGATCCCACGGCACCCCCTGGAACGACGGAGGGGCGGTGTTGCCGGCCTGCTCCCACGCCTTGATGAAGACGAGGTTCTCCACCGCGACCAGCGCCAGCGAACCGTCGCGCTGTGGTTCGTAGATCAGGACGGCCGGCTTGCTGAAGTCGGTGTGCGTCCCCGTCCCGTTCACCTTGGGCGATGGCGGGGTGGTGATCCCCAGCATGTCGGGGCGGAAGAAGTGGATCCCCATCGCCCCCAGCTCCGCGGGGCGCCCCATGAGCTCGGCGCTGTCGCAGATGTTGCCGGGATCTCGGACGTAGCCCTCGGCGAGCGCGGTGCGCACGTCACGAAAGCGTTCGGTGGCCTTGCGCACCGCGGCGAGCGACGGCTCGACCTTCGGCGACGGCTGTGCGGCAATGGGGGCGACGGACAAAAGACAGAGTGCCGCCGAAAGCACGGTGAGGGCCGAGCGGCTGGGCGCGGTTAGGGCTTCGCCAATGGGCGCGCTATGCAATGAGGTAGTGAAACGCATGGAGGGCTCCAGATCCGTGAGGGGGCAGCGCCGGCCCTACCTCGGCCGCACCGGCCAGCACCCCGGACCAGGGCGCCGACGCTCTACGATGTCAGGGGGCGCGATGCCGCACATGAGTCACCTGACCCATCGAGTGCCGGCGCTCGACCGCGTCAGCCGCCGCCGAACGTCCTGGCCAGCGCCGTCGCCGAACGCGCCGCCAGCGCATAGATCGACAGCTGGGGGTTGGCGCCGACGCTCGTGGGGAAGAGCGATCCGTCGATCACCGAGACGTTGTCGACGTGGCGCAGGCGACCGAGCGAGTCGGTGACGCCGCGCCTGTCGTCGGCACCCATCGCGCACCCACCCATCACGTGCGCGCTCACGAGCTTGGCCTGCGGGGAGCGCATGGTGAAGGCGGCGATCTGCGCCTTGGCGGCGGCCAGGGTGCGCGCTGGCGTGGCGCGCTCGTGGAACGGGATCACGAGCTGCGCTCCAGCGGCGAATTGCAGCTCGGCCATGACCCCCATCGCGCGGCGAGCGCCTTCCATCAGGTACCGCGACACCGGGTAATCGAGCACGGGGGAGCCGTCGTCGCGCAGCTCGACCGTCCCCCCCACGCTTTCGGGGTGAAAGCCATCGCGCAACAGCGCCAGCACGACATGCGCGTGCCGCAGCCGCTTCATCACCGCGGCGTGCTCCTCGCCGATGCCGGTGACCGTCGACGCCGTCAGCACCGGGTGCAGCGGCGGCACCTCGAGCTTGAAGCCAGGACCGTCGGCGCTCCCCTCGTTGAAATGATCCGAGTACACCGACTGCGGCGCGCCGGCAAAAGCATCGACGGGCTCCGCAAAGCGGGCGAGCGAGATGGTGACCGGATGCAGGAAGGTGCGCGTGCCAATGAGGGCGTTGGGATCAGGGACTCGACTGCGGAGGAGGAGTGCCGGTGTGTTGATGGCGCCGCCCGACAGGACCACGTGCCGTACGCGGACGCGCGCTGCGTCGCGCCGGCGCTCGAAGCCATCGCTTCCCATGAGGGTCACGACGACTTCCTGCACGCGACTTCCCGCGAGGACCAGGCGTTCGGCCCGTGCATGATAAAGCAGCTCGGCGCCGCGGTCGAGCGCCGAGGGGAGCGTGGTCACCAGCATCGACTGCTTGGCGTTGGTCGGGCACCCCATCCCGCAGTAGCCCAGGTTGTAGCATCCGCTCACGTTGCGCGGAATGACGTGCGGTGCAATGCCGAGTTTGGTGAGCGCGTCGGCCAGAAGCTGGTTGTTGCGGTTGGGAGGCATTCCCCATGGTGCAATGCTGAGGCGCCGCTCCATCTGCTCCCACCACGGCGTGAGCGCCTCGGTGGTGAGGTCGGTGAGGCCGAACCGTTCCTGCCAGTGCGCAAGCGTCGACGGCGGCGTGCGGAACGACGACGTCCAGTTGACCACCGTTGTCCCGCCCACGGTGCGCCCCTGCATGATGTTGATTCCCTTGTCCTTCGTCTTGCGCGACGCCGACTCCTGGTAGAGGGTGGGATAGGCCTCGGACTCGAGCATGCGGAAGTCGCGCGTGCTGCGCAGCCCTCCTTCCTCGATCAGGATCACCTTGAGCCCGGCGGCCGAGAGGATCTCGGCGGTCACGCCGCCCCCGGCACCCGTCCCGACGATTGCGACGTCGCCCTCGAAGGTCGAACCGTCGGCGAGCGTGGCGCCGTCGTGCACGCGCCATCCGCGGGCGATACCCTCGGCGATGGGATCTGGAAACGAGCGCTGCGTCGTCATGCGGCGCTCGGCGTTAGGCGCGGCGGCCCCGGGTAGCCCGTCGCCTCCCAGTGTGCGGGGGTGGCGTACCACGCGGCAAAGGTGATGTCGTGCAGCGCCTGGTAGGCGCTCACCAGCATCGCCGTCCGCCCGTGGCGCCAACGGGCGAGAATCCGTGCAGCACGCGCGGCGTCGATGCGACGCCACGGGAGCGCCGTCCCCGCCAGGAGCAACCGCACCGCTCCCCTATCGAGGAGGCAGAAGAACTGCTGCAGCTCCTCGCGCGCCGACGGCGAGAGTTGCGACACCGTGCGATTCACATCGTCCAGCAGCGTGTCCATCGTGGCGGTGGTCCACGAGCCTGCAGGGACCACCCCGTCGAGGAAGGCGGGGATGACGGCGGCGAAGAGCGCGCGACCGGACGGGGAGAGACCGTTGCCGCCATCCTTGCAACTGCGCAGGCGCCAGGCTCCCCAGGCGCCGGCGACCAGCAGGGCTCCGCCGCCAATGGCGCCGGCCTTGATGAAGGTGCGTCGGGTGATGGGCATGCGGCTCAGCGCTCGCGCCAGACCAGCGCCTGCGCCGGCGCCAGCGGCTGCGTCCCGTGCAGGACGTCGGCGTTAGGCGGGAGCGGTAGGGTGACAGGGGCCGGGTTGTAGTTCACGGCGACGTACACGCCGTCGCGCCACTCGACAAAGACGCCAGGGGGCAACTCCTCGATCGCGACACCGGCGCGCCGGTACACGTCGCGCACGAGCGCGCGCTCCAGCGCGCCATCGTCCGTGGCGACGCCGATCATCGTCACCGTCCCGCGCCCCACTGCGCGCGTCACCGCGGCCCCGCTCCCGGCAGAGCGGCCGTCCGCATAGCGCGCGAGGAGTTCGCTCTGCGCACGTGGCGAGAGGACGTCGCCCCACGTGTGCCACGCATACGATGAGTCGCCGCGCACTACATGCCGAGTGACGCCAGCGGGGAGTGCGTCGAAGCCCAGGATGTCGGCCCCCAGGAGGTCGGCGACGGCCTGCGCCCATGGTCCTTCGCGGAAGTGACCACGTTCGTCCTTCTGCCCGCTGCGCGGCGTGAGAATCAGGTGACCGCCCTGCTCCACGTAGCGCCGCCACCTTGCGGCGAGCGAATCGCTCACCAGTTGGTAGGCGGGGGCCACGAGGAACGGATAGCGCGAGAAGTCGTCCCCCTCGCCGATGAAGTCCATCGGGGCGCCAGTCGACTTCACCGCCATCGTGTAGCTGTTGCGATGCTTCCACGTCTTCCACTCGGTCGTTTGCGGCTGGAGCTCAACATCCCAGTAGTTGTCGTGCGACCAGAGGATGCCGGTGCGGCGCGCCGCCAGCTTGGCGGGAAGCGTCGCGCCCGGCGCCGACTGCCCTTGCACCTGCCGGATGCGCCGCATTGTCGCCACCCACTCGGCGCCGGTGCGCGTCAGCGTCACCCCGTCGGTACCCACGATCCCCTCGTGGTACATCTCGCTCCCCCGCAGCGGGTGGCGATAGCGGTACGTCGACAGGAGCGAGGCGCCGGCGCCGTACGCATGCCACATCCACATCCCCACCGCGCCGTCCATCGGCTGCGGGTTCACCGCCGCCCAGTTCACCTGCCCGGGTTGCAGCTCCATGATCCCGAATGTTCCAGCAATCGGTCGGTAGTACGCCGCCGCCTCCATGAGCCGTGTCGGGTCGCCGACGGCGTAGGAGTCGCCCCCCAGGATGTTGTTCCCCGCCACCGGATAGAGCGTGAACGTCACGAAGTCCATCCCGCGGCTGCGGCGCGGATCGGTGCTCGTGGTGATGTTGGTGTAGTTCGTCGTGACCCACTGCCCCGCGCGCGCGTAACGCTTGAGCGTCGCCGCCTGCCGGTCCAGGAAGCGCGCGGTGACATCGGCCTGGAAACGCGCGAAGTCGAGGAGCGCGTGCGGCGACAGCTTGTCCTCGGCGGCGAGCACGGCGTTGGGAAGGCGCACCTCGGCAAACGTGCGATAGCGGGTGGACCAGAAGCTCCCGCCCCACGCGGCATTCATGGCGTCGATGGTCCGGTACTTCTCCTGAAGCCAACGCTGGAAGGCACGCCGCGCGCTGGGGGAGAAGTCGTTGAACGTTCCCGGTTCATTGTCCACCTGCCACCCCCACACGCGCCGGTCACTTCCGTAGCGCTTGGCCAGCTGCAACACGATGCGATCGACGAAGCGCTGGTACGCCGGGTTGGCGAGCGAGACCTCGGCGCGGATCCCGTGCTCATGACGCGCGCCGTGCTCGTCTACGCGATACACCTCGGGGTAACGGTCGCCCATCCAGCTCGGCGGCGCCGCACTCGGCGTCCCGAGGATCACGCGCAGCCCTGCCTTGTCGGCGAACGCGATCGCCGAATCGAGCCACGCGAAGTCGAACCGCCCCTCGTCGGGCTCGAGATACGTCCAGCTGAACTCGGCCATGTGCGTGAAGTCGAAGCCGAGCCGCTTCATCCCTTGCATGTCGCGCTCCCACTGGGCGCGCGGCCACTGCTCAGGGTAGTAGAAGACGCCGATGGACATCGCCTCGCGCTGGCCGAGCAGCGCGGCGCCCTGTGGCGACGGAGTCTGGGCGTCGAGTCGCGCGCCAAGGGCCATCGCCAGGAGGGCGACCGTCAGCAGCCGCGCGGCGACGAACGGCCTTGCGACGTGAAGGTGCAACGCGGCCAGGAGACGAGTTGGACGAGACGACACGCGAGGAACGGTTCGGGAGAACTGTGACGTAGCAGACGCTACCGACCGCCGGGGATCGATGTCAACGTGGCGATGGCGGAGCGGCGCCCTCCGGTGTTGTTTAGCAACTACCGGAACGGGGCGTTGGCCGAGGCGAGCCACGACTCGCGCGGCGCGAACTTCCGTCGCACCCCGCGTGTTCCTCTAGCTGTCGATGTCCGCGCCGAGCCGTCCCCTCCTTCTGCCACTCCCCATGCGCCCGATCGTCCGTTGTTTCGCGTTGCTCCCGCTGGCCATCCCCGCGGTCGTTGCGGCGCAGTCGGCGTCGCTCACTTACCGGCTGGGGAAGGACACGCTCGCCATCGAGCAGTTTACGCGCAGCGCCAACGCGCTCACCGGCGAGATGGTCCAGCGCTCGGGGGCTGCGGTATCGCGCGTCGCGTACACGGTGACGCTGGGGAAGGACGGGCGCGCGACCGCGGTGCGCCTCACGCGGACGCAGGCTGACGGCACACCGGCACCGGGTGCCCCGCGCGAGTATCGCTTCACACTCGGCGCCGACTCCGCCGTGCGCGAGATCGTCTTTGCCGACAGCACGCAGCGGCGCGCATTCCCGCTGGCGCGCGCCGCAGTGAACTTCCCCACGTTTGTCTACGCCCCCACCGAGCTGCTTGCCGCGCTACGAAAGGCCAGTGCGAGCGAGTCGATCCCCGCGTTAGGCCTCGCCGGGGGGCCAGGCTTCTCGGGGCTCACCGCGCTGGGGGGCGATTCGCTTCGCCTGCGCGGGAATCCTTACGCGATGGTACTGCGCTTCGACGCCAACAACCGATTGCGGGCGGTGGATGGTCGCGGGACCACCAACAAGGTCGTGGCCGAGCGCGGCAGCGGGGGGCTCGACATGGCGGCGATCGCCGCACGCATGAAGCCCACCGGGACGCTCTCGGCGCGTGAGGATGTGCGCGCCGGCTTCGGCGCCGGCGGGATCGTCGTCGTCGACTACGGGCGTCCGCAGGTGCGCGAGCGCAGCGTGTGGGGCGGGACGCTCGTCCCCTTCGACTCGGTGTGGCGCGCCGGCGCCAACGACGCGACGCATCTCTTCAGCACGCGCACGCTGACCTTCGGCAACGTCACGCTCGCCCCCGGAATGTACACGCTCTGGGTGCAGCACACGCGGCAGGGGTCCTACCTCATCGTCAACCGGCAGACTGGGCAGTGGGGGACGCAATACGATGCCGCGCAGGACGTGGGGCGTGTCGAGCTGCAGTCGGCCGCGGCGCCGTCGCACGTGGAGGAGCTGACCTACACCGTGCGTGCGCTGGCACCAAACCGCGGCGTGCTGGAACTGGCGTGGGGTGACCGCGTGCTCTCGGCGCCGTTCGCCGTCACGGCGGGGCGTTAGGCACGATGCCGGCCGTCACGATCCCGCGCGAGCTGCAGACGGCGCGCCTCGCGCTGCGGTCGTGGCAGGGTGACGACGCGGCGGAGTTGCTTCCGATCCTCGAGGCCAACTGGGAGCACCTGTCGCCGTGGATTCCGGCGCGCGTGGCCAGCCCCTCGCCCCTCCCCGAACTGCGCGAGCGGCTGGTCGGCAATGCGCAGGCGTTCGCCGACGACCGGGAGTGGCGCTTTGCGATGCTCGAGCGCAACGGTGAAAGCGGTCGCGGCGGTCGCATTCTGGGTGAGCTGTCGCTCTTCCCGCGCTCGGTGCAGGGGCGCGTCCCGTTAGGCGAGTCGGACCGGGCGGAAATCGGCTACTGGATACGCGCCGACGCAACTGGGCGGGGGCTGGTTTCCGAGGGGGTCGGGGCGCTCGTCGCCGCTGCGCGGACGATCGCGCGATTTCAGCACCTCGAGATCCGCTGCGATGCGCGCAACGCGCCGAGCGTGGCGATCCCCAGGCGGCTCGGCTTCACCCTGGCCGAGACCATCGAGACCAGCGGCGTGCTGGCGCACGAGCGGACCGTGGCGCTGCAGGTGTGGACCATGCCGCTGGCACGCGGCGGTTAGGGCTCCAGCGGGCGATAGCGCCGCGCGAGCAACCCCGTGGCCAAGGCGAGGTCGAGGTCGGCCACGAGCAGCCCTTCCGCGCCGTAGGGCTGCCACGCCTGCACCGTCCCGTCTGGGCGCACCACGGTTGACGTCGTCGGGGCGCCTTCGCTCGCATAGTTGGCCGCCGCGATATAGATGGTGTTCTCGGCGGCGCGGCAGAGCAGCGCCTTCTCGTGGAACGAGTTCGCCGGATCGGCAAACGACCTGGGGCGAAACGAATCCCCCTCAGCCGCATGGAAGTGCGGGATGAAGACGAGCTGTGCCCCGCGCCGCGCCGCCCAGCGCACCGTTTCCGGATAGCGCCACCCTTCGTGACAGATCGCGACGCCAAAGGTTGCCTCGCCGCAAGTGAAGGTGCGCCGAGTTGCACCTGGCGAGTATGGTCCCTCCTCCGACGGGTCGAGCTGCACCTTGTCCTGCGAACCGGCGACCGTGCCGTCGCGGTTCACCACCAGCGTCGAGATCAGGAGGCGATCGTCGTGCACGCGCTCGGTTCCGAGCACCACGCAGACGTTCGCCTCGCGCGCGGCATCGGCGATTGTGCCCCAGGCGCGTTCGAGAAAGACGCTGTCGGGAGCGGGCGGTGCGTACCCCAAACCTCGATACCCAGGGACAAAGCACTCGGGGAAGCAGATGATGTCGGCGCCGGCGCGCCCAGACTCGGCGATGGCCTGCGTGGCCAGCTCGACCGACTCCTCTGGCGACGACGGATGGCGCAGGTTGGCGAGGGTGATGCGGAGCGTGGACATGGTGGAAATGTGCCGGCCATGCGCTCCTCCCTCAAGGGAACGAGGGGGTGCGCGCATGCCATCGCGCGGTGCAATGTTCTCTCTCCCCCGACCGCGATGGTTCCGATGGATTTCGATCTCGCAAATGCCATGGCCGTTCTCGAGCGGACGCCGCATACGTTGCGCGCCATGCTCGACGGACTCTCTCCCGCATGGACCGATGCCACCGAGGGGGGCGAGTCGTGGAGCGCGTATACCATCGTCGGGCACCTCAACCACGGCGAGCGCACCGACTGGATTGCGCGCGCGCAGATAATCCTCGCGCAGGGCGACAACCGTCGCTTCACCCCGTACGATCGTTTCGCGCAGTTCCACGAATCCAGGGGAAAGTCGCTGGCCCAACTCCTCGGCGAGTTCGCCGAGCTGCGCGCCGCCAACGTGGCCACGCTCGCCGGCTGGCGCCTAACGCCGGCGCAGCTCGCGCTGGAAGGAGAGCATCCCGATCTGGGGGTGGTGACGCTGTCGCAGCTGCTCGCCACGTGGGTGGCGCACGACCTTGGGCATGTGGCCCAGGTGGCGCGCGTCATGGCGCGGCAGTATCGAGCCGCCGTGGGGCCGTGGACCGCGTACCTCTCCATTCTCGGGTCGCCCAGGGTGTGACGAACGCATGTCGCGTCCGCTCCGATTCTGGCGCATCCTGTAGATGCGCACCATTCGCGTCTCCCCTCATTCGCGAGGTTCCTCCATGCGTCCTGTCCTGTTTACCGTTGCACTCGCCCTCTCGGCAGTCCCCATGGCGCGCGCGGCGGCGCAGGCGGCCTATGGCCCGTCCCCTGCCGCGGCAACACAGCAGGAGATTCTCAGGCTGCGCGAGCGCGCCTGGCGCACCTGGTTCAGCAACGACACCGCGGGCTTCAAGGCGGTGGTCCCCGCCGAACTTCTCGCCATCGGTTGGGACGGCGGCCCCTGGCAGGACCGCGCCGAGACCATCAAGGGGATGGCCGACTTCGCCAAGTCGGGGCTCAAGCTCGATGAGCTGCACTTCGTGAAGAACGCCTGGCAGCAGTACGGCGACGTGATCATCCTCTACAGCAACTTCCACGTCGCCCTGCGGGGGCCCAAAGGCGAGAAGCAGGAGACCTACGGGCGCGGGACGGAGGTCTTCGTCAAGCGCAACGGAAGGTGGATCCACACGGGGTGGCACCTGGACAACGTGAAGTTCTCGTAGCCCCGGCCGGGTCTCGGCAGCCGGCGACTCGCAGGCGGGGGCGGCGCGTGTTATTCTCGCGCTGCCCCCGCCCTTCGTTCTCCCCGCCTCTCCGTCGCATGCGCCCCGACCGCACGTCACGCACCTCGAGCATCGCCACCGCCACGCGCCGCGCTCCCGTCGCGCGCGCCCTCCTCACAGCGACGCTCCTCGCCGCGCTCCCTCTCGCCTCGCACTCCGCACAGGCGCAAGCGCGCGCCTACGACCAGCTCCTGCGCCTCTTTACCGAGTGGCGCACCTTCGAGGACGCGCCGCGCCTGGCCAGCGGCATCCCCGACTATTCGCCGGCCACCAACGCGCACCGCCTCGCCGCTCTCCGCCGGCTGCAAGCGCGCCTCGCCGCCATCGACACCACCGGGTGGTCGGTCAAGGAGCAGGTGGACTGGCACCTCGTGCGCGCCGAGATGAACGGGATGGAGTACTTCCAGCGTGTGCTCAAGCCGTGGGCGCGCGACCCGGCGTACTACGCGTCCGTCGTCACCGAGGAGAGCGACACGCCGGCCAAGGAAGGGCCGCTCATCCACGGCGCCATCAGGCTCTTCGAGTACCCCATCTGGCCGCGCACGCGCCTCGACACCGCCAGGGCGCTCACCACCGAACAGGGCGCCGACCTGGCGAAGAAGCTGCGCACCATTCCCCCGCTCCTGCAAGCCGCCAGGCGCAACCTGGCCGCCGGCAACGCGCGCGACCTCTGGTTAGGCGGCTCGCGCGCCTTCGAGGAACAGGCCGAGGCGCTCAAGGAACTCGGCGAGAAGGTCGGCGACGGCGACGCCGCGCTGGCGCAGTCCATCCGCGAGGCGCGCACCGCCAGCGAAGACTTCGCCTCCTGGGTCGCCGCCGAGGCGAAGAAGAAGACCGGCCCCTCGGGGATCGGAAAGGAGCAGTACACGTGGTACCTGCGCAACGTCCTCCTCGTCCCCCTCTCGTGGGACGATGAGGTGGCCATCACCCGGCGCGAGCTGATGCGCGGGAGCGCCGCGTTGCGGCTGGAGGAGAACCGCAATCGCAACCTCCCCCAACTCCCGATAGCCGACACGCCCGAGGATTACGCCGCACTGCAGGCGCGCGCCATCCCCAGGTACCTCAAGTGGATCGCCGACAACCGCATCCTCACCTATGAGCCGTGGATGGAGCGCGCGCTGCGCGAACGTACCGCCGGCTTCGCCCCCGCGGCATCGCGCAACTTCTTCCAGCAGGCCACGCAGCGCGACCCGCTCCCGCTCTGGACGCACCTCTCGCATTGGTGGGACAACATGCGCATGCGCGTCTCGCCGCACGCGAGCCCCATCCGTCGCACGCCGCTCCTCTACAACGTCTGGATGAGTCGCGCCGAGGGGATGGCGACGTCGTTCGAGGAGTGGATGATGCACGCCGGGCTGTACGACGACTCGCCGCGCTCGCGCGAGATTGTCTGGATCATGCTGGTCAATCGCGCCGCGCGCGGGCTGGGGAACCTCTACGCCCACTCCAACGAACTCACCATGGCGCAGGCCGGCGACATCCACATGAACTGGACGCCGCGGGGCTGGATGCGCCGCGACCCCCTCCTCGGCTTCGAGCAGCACCTGTACCTGCGGCAACCGGGTTATGGTGCCTCGTACATCACCGGCGGGCGCTTGATGGAAGAGACGATAGCGCTGCGCGCGCGGCAGCTCGGCGACCAGTTCACCCTGCAGCGCGTGATGGACGAGATCAATGCCGCCGGGATGATCCCCGTGTCGATGATCTACTGGGAGGTGACGGGCGACGACCGGATGGTGCGCGAACTCAAGGAGGGGCGTCCGCTCCCGCCAATGCGTTAGGCATGGCGCCCGTCAGCTCCCGGTGGCCGGTGCATGGCCGTGCCCGCCCGCCTTCGGCAGCGCGCGCGGCGCCAGCCGCTTCCGCGCCGCGCGCAGCGCCTCCGGCGACCCGGCAATCGCCAGCACGTCGCCAGACTCCAACCGTTCGCTGCCGGTCGGCATCACCGACACCAGCGTCCCGCCGTCCGGGCGCAGGATGGTGAGCACCTCGGCGCCGGTGTCGCCGCGCAGGTCGAGCTGCGCCAGCGTCTTCCCCACCCCCGGGTCGCCAGGGAGGAGGCGAATCGACTCCGGGTCGCCAAGGCCGGGGAGCATGTCGGCCACGCGGTCCATCGCCGTCGCCAGCTCCTCCTCGCTCCCGCGCGTGCGGTCGTGCTGCGTGAGCGCCATCGCGATCACCTCGGCGCCGGCGCGCGCGTGACCGTACAGCGTGCGCGCGCTGCGCCACACGCCAAACAGCAGCGCCACCGCAATCAGCACCAGCGTGGCGCCCGTGACCGCACCGGGGAGGAGTGGGAGGAGGATGGCAACGATGGGGAGCGAACAGGTCGCGAGGAGCGCCAGGTGCAACGTCACCACGAAGGCGTTACGCGGGACAAAGGCGCGGTCGAGCTTCCCCCGCGCCGGTGTGGGGAGCGCGCGACGGGCCAGCGCGTAGGCCACCGCGCGCGTCACCCGCAACAGCCCCGCCGCAAACGGCGCCGCTCCAACGAATGACAGCGCAATCACCGCCAGGCGCCCCGCCGGCGGCTGCCAGCCGAACCACCCCTCCACCATCACCGCCAACCGCCCCATCTCCGCGTACGCCGCGAGAATGAGCCCGGCAATGAGCGCCACGTCGACCACGATGAGCCAGATGGAACGCTTGAGCGACGGCGCCTCGCTCGCGCGTCCCGTGGACAGCCCGGCGAACCACGAGCCGTACAGCGCCACAAATGTCTGCAGCGCCGGCGGGAGCCCGCGTTCCATGCGCGCCGCGAATGGCCCCGAATGCCGCACCAGCCACGGCGTCGCGAGCGTCGTGAGTGCGCTCACCGTCACCGCCACCGGGTAGAGGAATGGGCGCGTCGCCGCGTTGGCCGCACCAACGCCGGCAATGATGAACGAGAACTCGCCGATCTGCGCCAGGCTCATTCCCGACTGCACCGCGTTGCGCAGCGAGTGCCCGGTGAGGAAGGCACCGATCGAGACGCCGAACACCTTTCCCGCCACCACTACCGCCGAGAAGACGAGGATCGGGATCCACAGCTCGCGCACGACAACCGGGTCGATCGCCATCCCCACCGAGACGAAGAAGATGGCGACGAACAGGTCGCGCACCGGGGAGATGAGGTGTGCAATCTCCTCCCCCAGCCCCGACTCGGCCACCAGCGACCCGGCGATGAAGGCGCCCAGCGCCACCGAGTAGCCAAAGCCCAGCGCGAGGAGTGCCGCGGCGAACGAGATGCCGATCGACACCACGACCGTCGTCTCCGGGCTGCCTAACGCATTCACCGCCCGCATGAACGGCGGCACCGCGATGCGTCCCACGGCGATGAGGACGACGAGGAAGGTCACCAGGCGCACGCCGGTCATCGCCAGCTCGAGCCCGGACAGCCCGCTCCCCGAGGCCAGCGTCGAGAGGAGCGTGATGAGCAGGATCGCGATCACGTCCTCGACGATCAGGATGCCGAAGACCGTCTCCTTCACCGTCCCCGTCACCCCCTGCTCGGCGAAGGTGCGGGCCACGATCGTGGTCGACGAGATGGCGACCATTGCACCTGCCACCAGCGCCTCCATCGACGCCCACCCGAACAGCGTTGCCGCCGTGAAGCCGAGCGCGAACATCACGCTCGTCTCGGCCAGCGCGGCGAGCCCCGAGGTGGCGGCCACGCGGATCACGCGCCCCAGGCGGAACTCGAGTCCCAGGGCGTACATCAGGAGGATGACGCCGAGCTCGGAAAACTCGGTCACCATCTCCTGGTCGACCGAGAGCGGGATGGGGACATGCGGCCCCACCACCAGCCCGGCCAACACGTAGCCAAAGACCCCCGGCAGCCGCAATCGGCGCGAGACGACCGTCGTAACGGCCGCCGCGCACAACACTACGGCGAGGTCGCGGAGATAGGCGTGGCTTTCCTGCACGTGTCTGGGGGGAACGCGTGTAGGGGGGATGAGCTGGAGTCCGAATATGATCCGCCGCGCAGCCGATCGGCACCTTGGGCGACCGCTTTATCGCGGGTTGGTGCTGCCTCGCGCGGACGCTGCGCCGCCTCGCGCGCCGCTCGCCGCTACCGGGAGTGCGTCACGCCGAATGCGAACGGGGCGTGGTGCGACGCAAACGGGTGTCCGGGGCCAGAGGCGCCCGAACACCCGGGAAGCCGCGCGCGACGTGTGGGTCGCGCGCGTGGCGCTGCGTCAGGCGCCCTGTGTCAGAGGTCCTGCGTCAGATCCCCTGCTTGGACTTCCCGAACAGCCAGATGAGGAGCATGGCGCCCAGCGCCGAGGCGATGAGTCCAGCGCCCTGGCCTGGAGGGTACCATCCCACCACGCGTCCCAGGAAGCCGGCGATGAAGCCGCCACCCAGCCCCAGGAGCATCGTCTTGAAGATCCCCATGTCCTGGCGCCCCGGATAGAAGAGGCGGGCGACGATACCGACAAGGAGGCCGAAGCAGGCGGCGAAGATGAGTCCCATGACGATCTCCCGAGCGTGATTGAGGGTCGTGCGACCGGGCCGTCGCGCCGTCGCACCATCTCTACGGACGCTACACCCGGCTTGATTCAAGGCAAGGTGAACTGGGGGGAAATGAGGTGGAATCCCTGCCCACCCCTCCGATCACCGCCTCGACCGAACGCCTCGGGGGGGCGGCGGTCCTTGCCGAGACTCGTGTCCCAGTTCAGACGCTGATCGATTATCTCGAGGCCGGGCATCCTCTCGATCAGTTCCTCGAGGAGTTCCCGGCTGTGACTCGGGCCCACGCCATCGCGATGCTGGAACTGGCCAAGCGCGCGCTTGTCACGCCGGCGGCGTAGCGAGGCGTGCCGCGAGCGCCGCGGAATGCGCTGCCGGCTCTCACCCCACTCGCCGCGCGCCGTTCACCACGCCAACCCATACGCCTCGCGCCGATAGTCCGACCCCACCAGGCGCGCCTTGGACCGCGGATCGACGAGGATCATCTGCGCCCCGCCGAACTCCGCGCTCGGCGGCTGCACGGCGACTTTCTGGCCGCGACGCGACAGCTCGGCGCGCACCTCGTCGCTGAGTCCCGGCTCCACCCCTAAACGTCCGGCGCCGAACACGCGCCAGCGCGGCGCCTCGACTGCTTGCTGCGGCGTCATCCCGAAGCGGAGGACGTTGTTGAGCACCTGGATGAGCGTTTGCGGCTGACCGTCGCCGCCCGGCGAGCCGAACGTTGCGAAGAGCGATCCGTCCTCGTTGAGCGCCATCGCCGGACAGAGTGTGTGGAACGGGCGCTTCCCCGCGGCGATGATGTTCGGGTGATTGGGGTCGAGCGAGTAGAGCGAGCCGCGATTGTGCAGGACGATCCCGGTGCCGGGGACCATGCGCCCGCTCCCGAACGAGGCAAAGAGCGACTGGATCATCGAGACCGCGTTGCCGTCCTTGTCGATCACCGTGAGGTAGACCGTGTCGCCCGTGCCGTGGCGCGAGTCGTCGCCTGACGCGGCGAGGATCGTGTCGCGCCTGATGCGCGAGGCCAGCGTGCGCGCGTGCTCCTTGGAGAGGAGCATGTCCACAGGGACCTTGGCAAAGGCCGGGTCGGCGATGTAGCGGTCGCGATCGGCATACGCCAGTTTGGCTCCTTCCACCAGCGTGTGCACGTAATCGGCGGAGCCGCGCCCCATCGCCGTGAGATCCTCATGCTCGGCGATGTTGAGCATCTCGAGGAAGGTTGCTCCCTGCGTGTTGGGTGGGAAGGCGAGCACCTGCTTGCCGAGGTACGTCGTGCGAATCGGCTCCTGCCACGTCGACGTGTGCTTCGCGAGATCGGCCGCCGTGACCAGTCCGCCTTCGCGGCTGATGAAGGCGGCAATCTTCTGCGCCGGCGCCCCCGTGTAGTACGCCCCCGCGCCGCCAGCCGCAATCACGCGCAACGTCGCCGCCAGCTCCTTCTGCACCAGGAGCGTCCCCGGCGCCGGCGCCGCGCCGTTCACCAGGAAGGTACGCGCCAGGGCGGAGTCGGCCGCGACCTTCTTCAACTCGGCGCCGATGTCGAGCGACAGGCGCGTCGAGACCGGGAACCCTTCGTCCGCGTAGCGAATCGCCGGCTGCAACGCCTGGCGCAGCGTCGTCGTCCCAAAGCGGCGCAGCGCATCTTCCCATCCCCGCACCGCGCCCGGGACCGAGACCGAGAGGATCCCTGAACCCGGGACGCGATCCAGCTTCTGCGCCGCAAAGAAGGCCGGCGTCGCCTTGCTCCCCGCGCGCCCCGAGCCGTTGAGGGCGTACACCTTCCCGGTTTTGCCGTCGCGGATGAGCATGAAGTTGTCGCCTCCCACGCCGTTCATGTGCGGGCGCACCACCGCGAGCACGCCCGCCATTGCGATCGCCGCGTCGACTGCGTTCCCGCCGCGCTTGAGGACGTCGGCGCCGACGGCGCTTGCCAGCGCGTGGTCCGACGAGACCGCGGCGTGCGGTCCCATGATGTCGGGGCGCATCGACGGGACCTGCGCGGCGAGCGGCACTGCGGTGGCAAACGTGAGCGCCACGGAGCGATACACGACGGCGCGACGGGACGACAGGATGCGAGAGGTCATGCGACGGAGACGATGGGGGGCGGGGGCGATACGGTGCGACGAGGAGATTCTATCGCCTGAAACGCCGCGACGCCCGAGCGCGCTGCACTGGCGACGCGCGCCGCGCCCGCCGCTCCCGCCGCTCCCACGGAGCGCTTGCCTGATTCGCCCCGGCGCCGGCACCTTGCGGGCAGCCCACGGTCCTGCGGGTCGGCCCCTACCGCTTCTTCTTCTATTCCCAAGAAGGCCGAGAGCATCGCGACACCCTACTCGGAGCGTGGCATGACTTCTTCGGCGCGACTCCCGAGGAGCGGGCCGCCTGGCGCCTGATCGGCCACGGTGAGGGCATTCATTGGCCGGCCCTCGACGAAGACATCAGTGTGGACGCGCTCGTCGCCGGACGCCGCTCGCTCGAGAGCCAGGCGTCGCTCAAACGCTGGTTGTCCGCGCACGGTGCCGCTTAACCCGGCGCTGTAGCAGACCGTCGAGCGAAGGTGGGTGACGAAAGCGTAGCCGACCGTAACTAGCGGCCGGTCCCGCCGTGTCGTACATCGGGACGTCGCATCGCCTCCCCCCCCCGCGATGTGACCGGTTGATGCCGCTGGGAGGTTGGGTCTTCGGGGGTTGCCCAAGACAATGCGACACCAGATCGAGCGAATGCGTCCTACACCTGAACGCGCCACGGTCGCGCAATACGAGGCGGTACTTCGCACCTTCATCGAGCGCGGCATCGCGCCATCGATCATCGAAATGCTTCGCGCGCAATACGCGATGCCGGGGCGGGTGACAACGATGCGTCGTCTCGCGCAGGCGGCAGGGTTCGGCAACAGCTGGTCGGCTGCGAACCGCGTATTCGGTGGGTTTGCCGGCCGCGTGCGTCGCGAGATGGACTTGCAATACCACGGGCTCGCGCTCTGGACGATCGGATACTGGCCTGTGCCGGAAGATGAACAGCTCGAGGAGTTCTCGTTTCGCATGCGACCAAACTTCGCAAAGGCGCTTGAACGCGTAGGACTTGTGGTTAACGCGCGGCCAGGTCCGGCACCGAGAAAGCAGCCACCGCGGTCTCTGGAAGGCGAACGGTCGCGGAGCATGCGAACGCACCTTCGCCGTGAAGCCGGATTGCGTGAGGCCAAGATCGCGGAATCCTCACGACGCTCGCCAGATGGTCGCCTCCGCTGCGAAGTACCGGGATGTGCCTTTGACTTCGAGGATCGCTACGGCGTTCAAGGGAAAGGATACATACAGGTGCACCATCTCGAGCCCCTGAGCGCGCGAGCAGAAGCGTCCGAAACCTCCCTCGACGAACTCGTGCTCATATGTGCGAATTGCCATGCGATGGTTCACAGAGACGGTGCGAATCGATCGCTGCAGACGTTGCTACATCGCGGGTGAGGCAGTCGCTGCGAATGTGCGTCGCGCCCGTGCTCAAGCGCACTCCGTCGCCAGCCCGGGCTGCTCCGTCAGGATCTCGCGATGCGATGCGGAGCCAAGTCCGCTCCCCGGCCCGGCATTCCCCAGCGGCATGATCTCAGTGGCGCCGTGGGCGGGGAGCTTGGCCAGTCGCTGCGCGTCGCGCCCAGCGGCGATGAATTGCGACGCGCCGAGATGCCGGGCGATCTGCACTGCCATGGGCCCCGAGTTTCCGGTGGCGCCGAGGTTGAGCACCTTCTGCCCGCGCTCTAATTGCACGCGGCAGCGCAGCGCGAGCCAGGACGCCACGGCGGAATTCATCGCGCCGGCGGACGATCGGTTGCCTCGCGCTGCGCGCGCTTGATTGCCGTCGGCCGCAGGGGAACCGACGCGTGAACACGACCGGCGCGGGGTAGCGGAGACCGTATCGATAGCAGTATCGTATTACGGTGCAAGGAGGCTCCCATGTCGGTGGTCACGGTTTCGCCCAAGTTCCAAGTTGTTATACCACGCGAGATTCGCGAGGCGCTCAAGCTCGAGCCCGGGCAGAAAGTTCAGGCGTTCGAGTATGATGGGCGCGTCGAGTTCATTCCCGTGCGCCCGGCCAAGTCGTATCGCGGGTTCCTGCGCGGCCTCGACACCAGCGTGCCCCGGGAGCGCGATCGAAAGTGAACGTCGTCGACTCGTCGGGCTGGATGGAGTACTTCGCTGACGGTCCGGGCGCCGGTTTCTTCGCCGGTGCGATCGAGGACACGAAGGCACTGATCGTGCCGACCATCAGCCTCTATGAAGTCTTCAAGCGCGTGCTGCAGCAGCGCGACGAAAGCGCGGCGTTGAGCGCGGTGGCCCTCATGCAGCAAGGCGCGGTCGTGGAACTCACGGCGCCGCTTGCGTTGTCAGCCGCCGCGCTGGGCGTGCAGTACAAGCTCCCGCTGGCGGTTAGCATCATGTACGCGACAGCGCGGACGCACGGCGCGGTGCTTTGGACGCAGGACGCGGACTTCAAGGGACTCCCGCAGACCAGGTATCGCGCAAACGTGCGGCGCTGAGAGCGAGCGAACGATGTTTGGCGTCTGACGGTCACGGGAGGGAAGCGACGGCTGCGCCGCTGCATCTCTCGGGGACCCGCAGGACAACCTGACAGTTGTGCCGAATGCTGGCGAGGGATCCTGCGCGGGCTCGACGCATGTACTTGGTACAGCCTAACTGGCAAGGACAGCATGCCAGAGATGTGGTGATGGGGAACGAGTCTGCTCAGCAGGCTGCCCCCTGCCCGTCCCAGCGCTACGTCGAAGACCTCGCCGAGCTTCCATCCATGACGAGCCCAGCTACATGGCATAGTGCTCCTGGGCCGAGCAGGACATATCCATCAGTCTCGCCCGATCTCAGAGAAGAAGGCGCTCGAATCCCCGTGAGTCGCTCGGCACTCATGAGCAACTCGTCGCCGTCAGTTGGGCGAGTCTTCTTGAGACTATGCGCTCCCAAGAGTGCCGCGATACCGACAACTGCCATGCCGGCGATCATGCGATTTGGGGCACTCACTTCTTCATCCTCACAGCGATTCGCTTGAGGCCCGACTGAAGGACGAAGACGCCTCCGAGGATAAGCGCAGCACCCCCTCCGAGTGCAAAGTTCACCTGGTCTCGATCGTGCTGGATACGATCCCAGTTGGCAACGACGACGACGATGAGGGCGGTTCCCCAACCGGCGACTCCCAAGCCGAGGAGCGACGCCAACAGCGGGCCTACAAGCGACTTCTCCGAGGTCTGGCTCATCTCGATCCATTTTAGAGGTGGACACCAGACGTTGAGTTCGGCGCGTCAGAAAGGCGTCAGGAGTTCAACGCCGACTCGCGTCCGTGACAACTGATGATACCTAAGCGCATGGTGAGCAATGAGTTGCGACATAACATCGCGTGCAGCTCACGGGGTGCGGTTGGGATACGAGCCCGGGGGAGTATACCGTTGACGCCTCGGGCGACGTCTTGCCCCGCTCGTTTCGCGAGTCGGGTGTTGACCGCGCGTGGGCGTACAGCAATGGCACTGGCGTGTGGATTGGCCAGACCGACACGCGTGTCAACACACATCCGGATTTCAGCACTGCTTGGGTGTCAGGACAGAGCGCCGGGCGTCAACCGCTCCGATATACGCGTACGATCCCCGGGACGAGTGTGCCGTGCTCTCATGGTTCTCGAGTAGCATCGATAATCGGCTCGCCGCGGAATGGCGCAGGGATGCAAGGGGTTGCCTGGAAGGCAAATCTCTACGCAGTCCACTTCAATGACGGTGTATGGGAGCTAAGTGGCACCGATGCATACCAGGCCATCGCAGATGCCGTCAACTTCGGTAGCAAAGTGATAACGATGGCGTGGTCCGCAATCTCCAACCATCACGCGATCGCGAACTTGATTCACGACGCGACGATCAACCGTGATGTCGTGTTTGTCGGCGCCGCCGGGACCTCGAAGGCGGGACTTTCCCAGAATAATGTGGTGTTTCCGGCCGAGCTCTCAGACGTTCTTGCTGTCTCTGCCGCCGACTTTAACGGGTTCCGCGATAACCAATCGCACTATGGACCTGAACTGGACATTGTCGCTTATCAGCCGACGACGTCTGTCGGTGCAACGGCAGGCGCTCTCGCGAACGCGGGCAGCTCGTCGAGCGCAACAGGCTTAGTTGGCGGAGTGGCTGCGCTCGTTCGCGCTCGATATCCAACATGGACCAGTAGCCAAGTGAGAAGTAGGCTCGTTAACACCGCCGGAATAGCCTGCGGAGCGAGCACAAGCTTCGGTCCAATCGTCAATGCGGAGGCAGCCGTCGGGGGAATCTGTGTTCCTCAAGGTCGACCCATTGGCCCGCAGTCGATCCTCTTCGATCACCGTCCTGGTGATTCCCGAACAAGCCAGACGGCTCAGTACTGTGTCCTGGTTCAGCGAGAATGTGACAGGTGGGGTGGGTGTTCAGTGTAGTGCCGCGGGCGTGACGGGTGGTCGTGGTGCAGTGGTAGACGGCGTGGCGCGCCGCGCGGCGCGCGCCGCTTCGAGCTTCTGATCGCGTGCCGCCCAGATGGCCTCCGCGCGGCCCGCCAGCGCATCGGCCGGCGTGA